>NZ_JBNPVS010000028.1:0-129658 GCF_050434225.1 Paraburkholderia sp. GAS32
GCCATCCGCAACGTATGCCGTCGTTTCGTCGAACTATGTCGCGGACTGAAGCTGTTATCCAGCGACATGGTGGCCATCGACGGCAGCAAGTTCAAAGCGGTGAACAGCCGCGACAGAAACTATACGGCCGGCAAGATCGACAAGCGTCAGCAACAGATTGAGGAAAGCGTTCAGCGATATCTCGACATGATTGAGACTGCAGACCGTACTAGCCCAACGGGTTTCGACGTGAAGACCGTGCGCCTATACGAGAAGATCGCGATATTGCGCCAGCGGATGCGTGAGCTCGAGCAGATCAAACAGCAGTTGAAGGATGAACCGGACGGACAGCTATCGCTCACTGACCCGGATTCCCGCTCCATGACCAGCGGTGGCAAGAGAACCGGAACGGTCGGCTACAACGTCCAGACAGCAGTTGATACGAAGCATCATCTTATTGTCGAACACGAGGTGACGAATATCGGAGGCGATCATGGTCAACTCAGCAAGATGGCTCTGTCGGCAAAGAACGCGATGGGCAAGCCAAAGCTGAAGGTGCTGGCTGACCGGGGCTACTTCAGTGGTCCGGACATCCGCGCGTGCGAACTGGCAGGGATCACGGCGTATGTCCCGAAACCGCTCACCTCAGCGTCAAGGAAGAAAGGGCTCTTCACCAAACGCGACTTCATCTACGTTGCAAGAAGCGATGAGTATCGATGTCCCGCCGGTGAGCGCGCAATTCTTCGATTCAAGACCGTCGAGAAAGACATGAATCTGCGCGTGTACTGGCCCAGCGCATGCGCGCGTTGCCATCTCAAGGAGCGATGTTCGCCCAGCGACTATCGCCGCATCCGACGATGGGAGCACGAACATGTACTGGAAGTTATGCAGCGTCGACTCGACCGGAAGCCTGATGCAATGACCATCCGAAGAAGCACTGTCGAACACGTCTTCGGCACGCTGAAGCATTGGATGGGGGCCACCCACTTCCTGACCCGGACGCTGGGACGCGTGAGCACGGAAATGAGTCTTCAGGTATTGGCCTACAACCTGAAGCGCGTCATGAATATACTTGGGGTTGCCGGGATGATGAAGGCGATGAGGATGACTGCAAGCTGAAGCCCCAAGGGGCTTCTTGCGCCCGCGGATGTTTGATTAGCGCAAGCGAGACGCATCTAACTTTATCGACCGACCGGCAACCTCGCCCTCAGAGCCAAAACTGAGTTTCCACACAGGCTCGGCCACAAAGCGACATTCGCGTGGGCGCTGCTCCCGCCATCCAGATGACGGCTCAGCGCGGCAGAACGGTCATAGACGGACGCGGGACGCGGTTGGGACGATGAGCTTGTGACAGGCTCTGGAGCATGTCGCGATGGACTGGGGATCGGCGGGACAGCGCAGACTGAAGGCGGACACACCCATCTCTCCGGATTCTTGGTGGTACTGGTATGTAATTAATTAGGAAAGCGTGATTTCTGCGACACGCGTTATCTGGCATCGTCCGCTGCTGGACCGATTCCGCATGCTGTGCCTCACAGAATGTCAATAGCCCAATGAAATATGGTGGATTCTCCTACCTTCACATTGTGGGCATTGTTCCTACCTTGACAGCATCGCCACATCGCCTAAAACAGACCTGACTGGGATGGTCCCAGTCGTGAGACCCATCATGAAGATGAAGAAGTACCGCCAGTTAATATTAACCAGCATCCTTCTCGGTCTTTCGGCCTCTGCCTTCGCCCAGAGTGCAAATTCCCCCGTCTATCCACCTGGCACATCGGCCCTGGGATTAACGTATGGCGAATGGTCTGCAACTTGGTGGCAATGGCTGCTTGCGATACCGTCCGCAACCAACCCGGAGAATCAACCAACAGGGGCGGTTGACTGCAGTATCAATCAGGCGGGATCAGTATGGTTCCTTGCAGGCAGCGCTTCAAATAAAGCCGTCACCCTGACGTGCTCAAATCATATTCCCTCAACAGCGTCCATTCTTTTTCCGCTCATCAACGTTGAGTGTTCAACCCAAGACCTGCCGCCGCTTCACTGCACGGACGCAGCATCATGCCGCAAATGCAGCGCGACTACTGCAGACGGCATCAGCCCAACCAGCCTGCACGTAACGGTTGACGGCAACGACGTACTGAACGGTGCACAGGGTTTCCGTGCGCTGTCGCCGTTCTTCAATTTCACGGTTCCTGCAGATAACGTCCTTGGATCGGGCGCTGGACCCGGCATGTCGATCAGCGATGGGTACTGGGTGATGCTCAAACCGCTGTCGCCCGGCCAGCACACGATCAGATTTGGTGGTAGCTTTGTACGCGGTCCGGGAACTGGTTTCATGGTGGACACGACGTACGTCGTCACTGTGTCGCAGTGATTGAAGCCCCGCCCGCTCAGGGCGGGATGCAGGTCATGATTTCAAAGGATCCTTCGTCAGTTTTGGTTGGCGTGGCTCCGATTCGATGACTGAACTCGTCGTACGCGGATGCCCTCCACAATCTGGCAATACTGCTCGAAAGACATGGCGACTCCTAGGGCTTAGTCCGTCATTTGAACGCAGATCGCCGGCTGACTACCTAAACGGCGCAGAAGATGGTTCCGTGTTGAGAGGTCATCCAGAGATAGAAGGATCGTTATACAGTGTCGCGTATGCAGCCGCACTTACTGCACCCGAGCGATCCGCGGATCAGCGTTGCGGACGATATCATCGGGGCTCGATTTGGCCAAGCCGCTCCGTCAGCGATTGCGGGTGGCCATCAAACAGCGCCGCGTAGTAAACCGTGTTCGACAATACATTCTTGACGTAGTCGCGGGTTTCGTTAAACGGAATTGTCTCCGCGAAAATCGCGCCTTCCACCGGTCGCGGCAGGTTGGCCTGCCACTTACGCGGGCGCCCAGGGCCGGCGTTGTAGCCGGCGGTCGCGAGCACGGCAGAACGGTCAAGCTGGTTGTAAATTATCGATAGATAGGATGTGCCAAGCAGGATGTTCGTGTCGATGTCGTTCATCCTGGCCCGCGAGATCGTACCGAGCCCGATCTTCCTCGCGACCATTTCAGCGGTGTTCGGCATCACCTGCATCAGGCCGCCCGCGCCAACCTCCGAGCGCGCATTGATAATGAAGCGCGACTCCTGGCGAATGAGGCCATACGCCCATCCGACGTCGAACCCGGCGGACCGCGTATCGCGCTCGACAATCGTGCGGAATGGCGCCAGGTAGCGCAGCGAAAAATCATGTTCCGTCTGCGTCCTGTCGGCAGTGCTCACAGCCCGGTCATAAAGCTCGATGCGACGCGCGTACTCGGCGACTGCGAGCAGCTGTCGGTCAGTCATGCCGCGCAGCTGCCAGTTCCACTCACGGTTGCCTTCCGTACGCAGGTGCAGCGCGTAAAAGCGTTCTGCCAGCTCGAAGCCTGGTGTCCGGCCAGCCCGCTCAACTTCTTCGTCGGTCACCTTGGTCTGCGGCGGGATCACGATCTGCCGGCCGAGCGCCTCGGAGGCCAACTGGCCATAGAAGGTGTAGTTACCCGCGATCGTTCGGAATTCCTGGTCCGCTGCCGCCACCTCGCTGCTCTGCTTCAACGCGCGCGCGTACCAGTAGACCCATGCTGGCTGTGCGCGCAGCGCGGCCGGCATCTGCTCGATCGACCAGCGCACCATTGTCCAATCCCCCGCCAGCAGCGCGCTGCGCGTGCGCCACTCGTAGGCCTGACTCGACAGGGGCGCGTTCGCCGACAGCCGGTACCAGTTCACCGCGCCCGGTAGCTGCCTGAGCACCGCCTGATAGGCGATCGTGCCCCAACCGATAGCCCGTTCTGCCAGGGTGAGCGACGGTGCGATTACGGTGAAGGTGGCCTCGGCGGCCTCCGGATCGCCGACCGCCAACTGTGTGATGGCGAGCAGCGCGAGTTGATGGGACGCTGCGTCCAGCTGGATGCCTTTCGCGAGCAACAGGCGTGGCTGGTTCGTCGCCTGCTCGAGGAGCAGCTGAGCCGGGGGCGCCGCGCCCAGCGCATCGACCAGTCTGCCGCCCGTCGTCCTCGCGCCCTGTTCATAGGCCTGGCGAATCAGCTGCCACCCATCGTCCGGAGTGAACTGCTGGTTACGGTCGAGCGCGGTGATCAGATCGACGCAGCCGTCACCGTACCAGTTCGGCTCGACGAGCAGCGCCCGCGCCGCGTCGGCCACATTTTCGCCTCGCGTGGCACGGGACTCGAGCGCATAGCACTTCACTTGCGTGTCGTCGTCCAGGACGAACTTTGAATATTGCGAATCGAAATCGTGCCAGTCGTGGCGCGCCCCGAGCACGCGAAGGTAGTCGTTGCGCAGACGGTCGGCAATCGCCTGTCCGTCGTAGCGTTGCAGAAATGACAGCACCGGTGCGTCTGGCGCGTCGAGATTCGCATGCCCCGCGCCGTTGAACAGACGCGGCTTGATCTGGAAATAGCTGAGATAAGCCGGCGCCGGATAATTCGGAATCAAGCTTGCCAGGTGCGCTGCGCGCGCGGGATCGTTGTCGCGTGCAGCGTCATGCAACTTGATGAAAATCTGATCGTCGGCGGATAACGAGGTGAACGGGGTGGGATGTCTGGCTAGCACCGTGCCAGACATGACCAATGTCACGGCGGCAAGGGCAAGGCCGACCGTGCAAGACACCCGGTGAAGTCGTGTGGACATCGCTGTTTTCTCGTTGTTTCAGTGCAGAACATTGAACCAAAGCTTAGGCCGCTACCCGGCGAAGCGAAGCTTCGAAAAACACAGGACTCAACCCGCAATTCAGCTCTTTGCGAGCCGGATGCCTGGGCCACATCGGCACTTGTGTGTCCGCTGTTTCGTAGCGTGGGCCGGGAGCTGGATTCGGCTATGCGATCCAGAAGGTCCTGAACGCGGCGTTGGTCGTTCTGGCCGGGATGCTCGCTTCTGGGTGGTTTTGGAGCGGAGGGTCGTCAAAGAGCAGCGAGGACTAAATGAAACGGGCACCCACCTGGGTGGAGATTCCTCCGCTTATGTCGAGAAAGACTCTTGACTGACCAGCGCGGCTAGAGCTCACGAGTGCTGCGAGTGAGGTGGTTGTTGGACCCAACCACGGTAGCCAGGCAGCGAGCGCGGGGGGCACGGCCGAGACCTTGGCTAGTCGGATGGAAGTCGAGATCGACGAACGTGGCCGAGTTTGTGATCTACATCGTCAAAGGCCGTGACGTTCGAAGCAGATCTTTATATGACCGCTTTGCGCGCTGCGCCAGTATTTAACGGAGCACGGTAGTCTGCGACGATAGACGGCCAATTGCAGCAGTTCGCTCTCGTCGGCGCGTGGTCATTCGACTGGCGATTCAGCTTTGGTAAGAGACATTGAGACGGCCGAGCGTCGAGCGGCAGAGAAGGGTCGCGTTCTGCCGATTGCAGCTTTGCAAGGTTCGCATTGCGTATGCCCTTTGCGTGAGACGGTGCGCGGCCAGTTTCAGACGCTCGACGTTACCAACTAGATTGGCGACAATCCGCGCCAAATTGCCCAACTACAGTGAAGGGAAATCGTTGCAGGGTTGGTATTGATAATGACGGGTCGACAATTGACGTTGCGTACGGGGAGCACATCTCCTTGATATTGCAGACTGATGCCGAGTAACACGAGAACGCTAAAGAAGTCATCTCCCGCAGCCGATATTCAATCATCAGTCCAATGGCAACACTGCAAACGCGTTGCCTGAAAATTCGAATGCTCTGCGTGGCTGAGGCCCTGACCGGGGACTGTCGGTCATCAACTTATTAACAATAAATCCGGAAACACAAAAATGCGTTTTATCTCGCTCTCAGCAATCTGCGTCCTTCTCCTTGCCGCGTGTGCCGGAGCGCCAACTATGACTCCTCTACCCGCCGACCGGGGGCACGATGTCAGCGTCGCACTTACAGGCGGTGTGAGCGAATTACAGATCGATACGGGATCGTTCGACATTTCTTCTGAAGCGAAAACGGACCTTCTCGGGGCCTTCCATGCCGAGATGACGAAGATAGGTATTCCGGTTACGGCGTCGGGCGCTCCGGTCGCACTTCACGTAAGCGAATTCAAGACACGCCCCGTTGCGGCTCGGATACTCTTCGGCGCACTCGCCGGCAGCGACCACATCAAGGGGACGGTCACGGTCGCCGGAACCGAGTTCGAGGTGGCCGACACAGGCGTCACGGTGGTGGGTGGCCTGGGTGTTGTCGCGAGGAACGTGGGTGTGCAGACGGCAGATGGGATTGGGCATCTGGCCGGCGTTGTCGCCAAGTAACCGGCGCGGCATTGTCCGGGCACTCGGCGCTTGTGGCGCGGTCTGCGCCACAAGCGCCATTGGTTGCGGCGCGAACAACAATACTGTGTCCCAGAGAGGTAAGCATGCGTATGGACATGCGCCGTCGGCGTGCTCCGGCAACCCAAAGCGCGTACGTCAGCTGCGCAAAAGGTCCGCAATCTCATTGGCTCAGTCTGCCATCTGCTTCCATGCTCGCTGGAACCCTTAAATCTTGCCTCCTTATCGCAGGCAGCGCACTACTGACGGGCCATGCCGTTGCAGCCGACGCGGGCCGCCTGTCGCCCGACAAAATCCGCGCGCCGGAGCAGGCCGCCGAATTCGTCGTGGACCAGGAAAAGAGCAGCTACCAGCGGGTGCTTGACCTTTATCGTCAGGCTCAGAGCAAAAGCCCCGGCGATGTGTCGCTTCTTCTCGCGCAATGCAAATTCATCGAGCGCTTCGCGTGGTCGGAGGATCTGAGCTGGAGCGACGTCGCCGGGAAGGACTTGGAAGCTTGTCGCGCCGCGCTCAACAAGGAGTTTGCAACCGATCCCGAAGCGGCACTTTATCTGCTCGAACATCGGTTCGGCGCAGAAGCGGTTGCATATGGCGAGCCGCTTGTCGCCAAGTCGACTGGCTGGAGCGCGGCGCAGCGCGCGCGTCTTCATGCCGCGTTGTCACGCGCTTACGCAACCACGAAAAACGACATCCGGGCCGGGCAGGAGGCGGTTCTCGCGGTGCAGCTCGATCCGGCCAATGACCGCCTGATCGACGCGATGCGGTACCTGGCGAGAACGGGTCGCGCACGCGATGCCAGCAAGCTGCTGGCGGCGGCGCCCGTCGCCAGGACACCATGGCAGGAAGCCATACGCATCAATACGGCTGTCGAAGTGCTGCCTGGCACGGAAGCGAGCGACGAGTTTCATCGCGCCCAACGCGCAGGACTTAAGATCGACGCTTATACGACGGCGCGTGTACTACAGCGTGCCGGCGATTCGGTAGCCGCGGAAGCGGCTCTGACCGCTGACGCCGCGTCGCATAAATTCGAGTCTCCGCAAAACCAGCAGCTTCGCCTTGATGTTGCATTCGATGTGGGCGACGCGAAGATAGCTGCGGATATTATCCGCGACCAGTACCAGAAGACCGGTAAGGCCACGCCGTTCGCGTATGCGTACGCGCATCTGCTTGACCTCAATCCGGCTATCGCCGCCCGCGCCGATTTGCTCCCACTCGCGGCCGGCCTGTTCGGTATGCTCGCGCTCTATCTTGCATCGCCAGGCCTGTTGCTCTTCCCGGTGCATTACCGTGGTACGGTCCGGCAACGCGTCGGAAAAGCGTCCACACCACTCTTCGCGCGGATAGGTTTGCGGCACGCATGGTGGGGGCTGGGCGTCTTTTCCATGGCGCTCTATCTCGTCTCGATCTTTCGCATGGGCACGGCGGCGCTGTCGCCGACCGGCAGCGGCGTAGTGCGCATCGATGCCTCGAATCGCATTGCGATTTCACATTTGTGGACGCTGTTTTTCAGCGCGCTCGGGCTAGCGGCAGTCGGTCGGCTGATCGGATGGCGCGAATGGCTCGGCAGTGGACGATGGAAATGGACGTGGATGTTGGTACCTGTCGCCGCGTACGGCATCTATCAGATCCCCCACTTGCTGGCTCGGCACAACGTTCCGCACGGCGTTGCTCCGAACTCGTGGGCGGTGAACCTGGCGCACGGTGCAATCGCGCTCGGCGGCATTCCGCTCGCGCTGCTGGTGTTATCGGCGTTCGTGCCAGTAATCGAAGAACTGGTGTTCCGCGGTTGCCTGTTAGGAGGATTGTCGCGCCATATCAGCTTCGGCTGGGCCAACGTGCTGCAGGCTGCGATATTCGCCGGCATGCACGAAGACGCGCGCCATTTTATCTACCTGTTCGTCATGGGCCTGATTGCCGGTTGGCTGACCAGGAAGACGAAGGGGCTGTCGATGCCAATCCTGTTGCACGCGATCAATAACGCGATCTTTGTCTACAGCGTGGCTGCAGCGTAGCCGGTCAGGGGCGCCTTGTGCCACTCGCATAGATACTGCGCGCGGCGATCCTCTGACGTTTGCGTCGGACCGGGTGCCGCCAGTGTGAGTCGTTCGACAACAGTCGGTGAATCGCCGACAATCTGTCGTAGACAGATTTCCGAAGGTAATTTCCTTTTGCGTCCAACATCATGACTACCTCTCCCGAGATCGCGTCTCATGTGGTTCAAGAGTTTTGGCGACTCATGGCCACAAACAATTTTCACGCCGTCGCGGCGGTTTTGGCGGAGGACTTTGTCCTTGAGTGGCCTCAATCGAAAGAGCGGATCCGGGGTGCTGCCAATTTTGCTCTACTCAACACAGAATACCCGGCGCAAGGCCCGTGGGTTTTCACGATTAATCGCATCGTCGGGAGTGAAAAAGAGGCTGTGTCTGATGTGTTCGTCACCGATGGCGTCCTGCATGCACGAGCAATCTCGTTCTTTACGGTCGAAGACGGCAAAATCACCCGCATGGTCGAATTCTGGCCAGATCCATACACGGCTCCATTTGATCGCACGCAATTTGTCGAGCGTATCGAGTGAGCGACGTGCCTGCCTCAACGAATGACGGCTATTGAGCAAGACAAGTGGTTGAATTGGGACCCAATCCGGTCAATCAAATTTCTACAACCTGGCCATTCGTTCGTCGTGGCGTGCAAAAAGGCTACTGTTCCCGCGAGAATGAACCGAAGCGGCAAATGGCAACGCCTACGCTACTCGCAGATCCCACAACACATCAAGTACGTATTGCGTGGAACGCTCAACGTACCCGGCACGATGTGCAATGCCGAGCCGACGCCACAACGCCGGGCGCAGTGGACGCATGACAATGCGCCTGTCGGGTAATGGCGTAGTGGCCTCATGGGGCAACAGCGCTGCGCCGTAACCTGCCGCTACCAGACTCTTGATCGCGTCGTTGTAGTTGAGCTGAATGCGCGGCGCGGGGTGGTGCCCCCCGGTCGCGAACCACTCCGCAGTCAGACGCGAGAGACGCGTGGTTGCGTCATTGAGAATGAGCGGTTGGGCGGCGAGCCATTCAGGCGTGACGCGGGCCGGACACCACCAATGCGCCGGCACAAAGGCCATCACGGGGTCGCGGCGCCAGGGCTTTATCACGAGTCCAGCCACCGGGGGCTGAGGCAGTGCGACGAGCCCAACATCCAGCGTTCCATCCGCCAGTCGGGACAGCGTTTCATGCGAAGTGAGTACTGCCACCTGAATGTCGATAGCGGGATGGTGCTGGCGCAGCACCTCAAGCGCTTGCGGCAACAGGTGCGCGATCGCGCCAGTCGACGCACCGAGCCGAGCGCGCCCTTCGAGCCCCTGCACCTGGCGTTGAATATCGTCTAACGCCTGCTCCGCATCGGCCAGCAGTCGGCGCGCGCGCTCCACCAGCACCTCTCCTATCGCCGACGGCCTTACATGTCCGCGTTTCCGTGACAGGAGTGGAGCCCCAATGCGGTCTTCGAGTTCAGCGATGTGGAGGCTGACCGTTGGCGGCGCCAGGTGCAATGCACGCGCCGCATCGGCAAATGAGCCACGGTCGGTAATGGCGACCAGAGTGCGCAAGCGGTCCAGGCTGATCTCTCGCATGTCGACGTCCAGATTCAGAAAAACTGAATATTCACGTTATGAAATTCAACTTTCTCTATTCTAGCGGTCCATGGAACATAGGGGCTCGTTCTATTTGTTACAACCCACAGTTACCGGAGTATTCTACGTATGAGCTCTCCCGTTGTTTTCATCGACGGCGACCAAGGCACCACCGGGTTGCAAATCCACGAACGGCTGCGCAACCGGACCGACCTTAGATTGTTCACGCTTGCCGCTGGGGAGCGCAAAGATCCACGGCGTCGCGCAGAAGCCATTAACGCCTGCGACATCGCCATTCTCTGTTTGCCTGATGCCGCCGCGCGCGAGGCAGTGGAGGCCATTGTTAATCCTGCCGTCAGAGTAATCGACGCAAGTTCCGCCCACCGCACACGGCCGGACTGGACATACGGCTTTCCGGAAATGACGCTGGGACAGGCTGAGCGGATTGCGAGCGGACGTCGTGTCACCAATCCCGGTTGCTATCCGACCGGTGCAATTGGCTTGCTGCGTCCCCTGTTGCAGGCTGGGCTCATACCAGGCAACTACCCTATCAGCATTCATGCCGTGTCCGGCTACTCCGGACGTGGGCGTGCCGGTGTGGAGGAACATGAGGGGCAGGGTGCCGTCAACGCGCCTTCATACCAGGTATATGGTCTGGAACTCGCGCACAAGCACACCCCGGAGATCCAGCAGCACTCCGGGCTCGTGCAGCGTCCGATCTTCGTCCCTGCGTATGGCGCGTTCCGCCAGGGCATCGTGCTGACGGTGCCCCTGGAGTTGCGGCTGCTGGCGCCCGGCGTGGATGGCGCCACGTTACACGCGTGTCTCTCACGTCACTATGCCGAGGCGGCCCACATACGTGTCTCGCCGTTGCACGAATCGTGCGTCTTAAAGCACCTGGATCCGCAAGTGCTGAACGGTACGAACGACATGCGCTTAAGCGTATTTCCTAACATGGAACACGGTCACGTCCTGCTGTCCGCGGTTTTCGACAATCTTGGCAAGGGCGCATCCGGCGCTGCGGTTCAGAATCTGAACCTGATGCTCACGCAGCAATAGTGGCCGATGGCTTGAGCTAACGTTCGGCCGCACCCATATGCCAACGATTGTTGCCAATCCGGTCGTGGCCGTTGAATGTCTCATACTGTCCGCTGACAGCCTGTCATCCAAATATTGAACCATTCTTGGGCGCGTTGGGCATCCAAGGCGCAACCTTAGCCTGCAAGGTTGTGCGATATCCGGGGCAGTAATCTGAGCCGTTCGCTCACGTCGACAAGATATCCTTTGACTGAATCCGCTTTACACCCACGCGATCCATGTTTTTACGCGCAATCGCAAGTGAGCCGTTGAGGTCAATCGGACGCGTTGCGTCTTCGATGACGTAAGCTTTGAACCCCGCCTTGCGAGCGTCCATTGCTGTCCATGCAACGCAGAAGTCAGTCGCCAGTCCGGTCACAAACACGGTGTCGATACGTCGCTGCTTCAGGTATCCCGAGAGGCCGGTTTCTGTCTTGTGGTCGGCTTCCTCAAATGCGGAATAGCTATCCATGTCCTTGTGAAAACCCTTGCGTATGATTACTTGTGCAGTCGGCAGCTTAAGGTCCTTGTCGAGCGCGGCGTCGTCGGTGCCTTGCACGCAATGGTCCGGCCACAAGACCTGTGTGCCGTACGACAACTGCGCCGTCTCGAACGGCTTCTTACCGGGATGGGAACTGGCGAACGACGCGTGTCCCGGTGTGTGCCAGTCCTGCGTAATGACAATGTTCTCGAACTTGCTAGCCAACTCGTTGATGAGTGGCACGACCTCGGCGCCGCCTTTCACCGGCAACGTTCCGCCATCGATGAAACAATTTTGCACGTCCACGACGATCAATGCGGATTTGCTGCCGGGCTTGATGTGTTTGCCTGACGCAGCCGCTGCTGCCAAAGCGCTCAGGCTTCCAAGGCCACAAAGGTGGGCCAGACCAAGCACGGCGGTCGACTTGATCAGTGTCCTACGATGGTTTTCTCCCATGACGAATCTCCTTTTCGATTGAAGCCACAATCATAGAGGCGTCAAATTTATTCCAGACTTCATCTTGATGCATTTGTTTCGTCGAAAGCCACCGTTGCAGCCTTGATTCATAATCACGAAGGCAAACCGCTGCTGCAGGAAAAGTCGTCTGGTGAGACTTGGAGCCTGCCCGCTGGCGGAAATGAAATAGGAGAAAGCCCGCAAGAAGCGACCATCCGGCAGGTAACATTTCGGAATGCGCCAAATGTCGGAACCGGCACTAGCGTATCCGAAAGACGAGTTGTTTCGTACATTCTAGGAACGTCGCCTCCATACACCTCCACGCATCAATGCCTATTGAGGTGGCTTTCAGGCCGCTCGCACCTAAGCAGGCATATCGCTGGATGTGCATATTGAGGAGCCCACCATAAGGAAGATCCTACGAAATTCGACGGACACCTTTTGCTTGACCACAGGCAAAATGCGAATTGCACATTTGCAGCTGTCAACGGACGAGGGCGGATGATGACACGAACGGTTAGTTTTCTGATCCTGATGGCTCTTGCTTTGCCCATAGCGTCGGCGCAAAAGAAGGTCGACCCGATCGAGGCTCAGGCCGAAGCATGTCTCGGTACACCGGCGGGGCAGACTACGGCGGGCATGACCGACTGTTCGCACCAGGCTTACCTTGCGTACGACAAACGCATGAACGACGTGTATCAACGGATCATGCGCAACGCCGATCCGCAATCGCGCATGCTGATCCGCAATGCCCAGCGTCAGTGGCTGGCCTATCGCGATGCGCAACGTCAAGCCGATAACGGCCCATGGCGAGCCGATCGGGGATCGATGACGAGCGCCGATATCGAGGCACTCAATGTGGACTCGATCCGTGCTCGGATCGATGAATTGAACTACTACGCTCCCTAATCAAGTCGGTCGACGCGCCGCGCGCTCTCAGTAGTCGATCTTCGCTGCTCTCGACGAGAACTCGAGATGAGCTTGAAGAATGGCGGGCGCGTTCCCCGTCTGACCGGGTTCGACCACAACGCTTGATACGGACGGTTTGCACGCATGGCCGATGTCCGGCGGATTGCGAAAGATCCTTCCAGTTGTCCCCGCTGCGGGAATCCGCCGGTGCTGCCGATCTCTGCGACTGCATGGGACCAGGTCCACGCGCAAACGCGAACCTCGTCTGTCAAATTCACCCTTCGCCATAGAGCGGAGCGAGTTTTCAGGTGATGACGCCCAATTGCCACGGCACGAATTCGTTTTGTCCGTAACCGTTCACTTCACTTTTCGACGGGACGCCGGACGCACATTCGAGCATGCGCTTGAAGATCGCGTCTCCGAGCTGCGCAATCGAAACGCTTCCATCAACTACGCCGCCGCAATTGATGTCCATATCGTCTTCCTGTTTTTCCCACAGCGCTGTATTCGTTGCAAGTTTCAAGAAGGGCGATGGAGCACCCAGCCTGATGCGTTACGTTTGGTAAAAGCCTTGTTCGCGGCACCAGCTTTCGACTTGAGCAGCGAGGCCGGCCCCACGCGCACGCCGCAGGGCCAGGAAACCCATTTCATTCAGCTTGGCAAAATCGGAGGGAAGACGCACGTGCTCAAGGCGTGGGGGTAACGCCAGCGCCAGTGTCTCGTCGCCCTCGCTTCGTCGACGTATCGTCGGCAGACGATGGCCACGTTCAGACGGGCGCGATCGCCGTGAGCTTCGCCGTCGTCTCTCGCATCGTGTTGACGGATTCGGGTTGAACAGGCGCGAATCGAATTCGACCGTTCGCAAAATCAACCGTTCGGAGACGAATGAACCACGTCACATATCGGTAGAAATTTCGCCGTCCAAAAAGACGGCATTTCGCGGCTGCTGTCACTGCCCGATGGGTTACTCCGAGAAGACGTACTTCCCATTCATTTTTTTAGGTGCAATGAAATTGAAATCAGGGAAGATCCGGGTTCTGACGTACCAGATATAGGCGAACAACCCCACACCGATCAGACAACCAATCAACGTTGACACTGGATGTTCCGCAAAGTCCGTGAACTGCCTTGGCAATTGCGTAATCGCCAAAATCAGATAGGCGTTGTAGGCGCCGACATTGTTCTTCGTAAAACCCCAGACGAACAACAGGGAAATCGCCACAGCCACCCCCGCGACGATCAACCCCGCCACCGCAGATATCTCGCTGCCGACGGCATATCCTGCCAACAAACCAACAAGCACCTGGAGCCAGGCGATGACCCGAACGGCAATCAGATGGCCGCGGTTTGCACGGCACCGCTCAGGATCTGCGTGCGCTGCGATGAGATATGCAAGCAGACGATCCTTGACGCCTTGTCCCGCCAACCTGGTGAACACTTCGGATTTCGCAACGCCATCCGACAGAAGCTGCACGACCTGGGCTTTGATTTCTTTTCGATTCATTGAGTCCACCCCTATGTTTTTTTGGTAACGGTCAAAACACCCGGATTCATTCGCTATGCATAGCGATACGCCAGGACAACGCGAAATATTACCTGTTGCGCGCGAAGGCGAGGGGAGACCGCGATTCACGCCCGCATACAAAGTCGCCGTGCGGCTTGTAAAGGCGCAATGCGTTGCATATGGTCATACGTGAGTCACCGATCACGAATTTGAAATCTGGCTGGCCGATCATTCACGTGAATGATCACTACATTCTGGAGAGCATCAGTCATGGTCGAGAAAAAACGAATTCGTGCTGCGCTCCTCGCCGCAGCGATAGCCACGATTGCGCCGGCGTGTCAGGCAGGAAACACGACCGACTGGCTGGCGAACACCTATGGCACCCTCGCCGCCCACGTGGGCAACACTGCGCGTTCCATGTGGGTCGCGCCCGAAGGCGTCATCTATACGGCCTCCATGTGGGACGAGTACGAAGGTGGCGTTGCTATCTACCAGGCTGGCAAGAGCCTCGGCTCGATGGGCGCGCATGGCGAGTTTCAGGGCAGTGCGATCACGGGCAACGCGACGTCGATCTTCGTGGCACTGCAGTCCGGCGGAACGTACGGAAGCGGTGCGGTGGGACGATACAACCGCACCACCAGGGCTCGCGATCTATTGATTCAGATCAGCGCGTTGAACAACCAGCCTCGGGTCGACGTTGTCACCGGACTTGCCACGGCGGGCTCGCTCCTCTACGCGAGCGACTTCTACGGCAATCGCGTCCGGATCTTCACTACCGGCGGTGTCTGGCAGCGGGACATCAACATCACGGGCCCGGGCGCTCTCGCACTGGATGGCGCAGGCAACGTTTGGGTCGCGCAGAAGAGTGAGGGCTCGATCGTCGGATTCAGTCCAACCGGCGCCCTGTTGAACACCATCCGCATGCCCAGCGGCTCGCAGCCATCGGCGCTCAATTTCGATGCGTCGTCGGGGCAGCTTATGGTCGGGGACGAAGGTCCCGACATGAACATCAAGCGCTACAAGCTCTCGGGCACACCGGCGCTGGCCGGGACATTCGGCATTCAGGGTGGTTATCTCGACACCACGACGGGAATCAAAGGCCAGGTTGGCGACAAGCGTTTTACCCGCGTCGCCGGCATCGGCAAGGACACCGGAGGCAACCTCTATGTGCTCAACAACCCTTGGGGCGGAAGCTGGGACCTCGGCCGCGACGGCGGCACCGACATTCACTCCTACAACAGTTCTGGTCGCCTGCAATGGAAGCTTCAGTCTCTCAACTTCGAGGGGATCGCCGCTCCGGACCCGGGTACCGACGGCGTCTACTTCTATGGCGGCACGAACATCTACACCGGCACCGCTGGGGGAACCTTCGTAGCGAACACGGTCGATCCGATCGGCTATCCATCCGATCCACGCATCAACCTCAACGATCGCTCACGGGATGAGCACTTCGGTCAACTTGCCACCGTCGGCGCCAACCGGATCCTCGTGGCATCCGGCCAGAATCCCGATATCTACTACTTCTTCCACTTCAATGCTGCGAATGGCTACATCGCAATACCGGACGCCACGCTTCCCGGTCCGGCGTTCAAGACGACCGCATCGGTCAGGGACGGATTCTGCATCGACAGCAAGGGGGGCGTGTGGGCCGGTCTCGACAAGACCGGTTACATCTACCACTACCCGCTGACCGGCTTCGACGCCAGCGGCAAACCAACATGGGGACCCGGTATCCCCATCCGCATTCCCAACAGCATCAAGCCGTTGACGCGCATCGTCTACCTCGCGGACAGCGACACCATGATTCTCGGACAGGGCGTTGTCGGGAGTACGGACTGGACGTCGATAGGCACGCGGATCGAGGTGTATCACGGCTGGAGCGCGGGCAACACCACAGCACCCAATCCGGTGATCAACCTCCCCCATGTCGGCGCCAAGTCGATTGACGCGGCCGGCAGCCATCTCTTCGTCGGCTACTGGTTCGGCACCGGGCAAGCTTTGCCGAACATCGACGCCTTCAATCTCGCTACAGGCAACCTCGACACCACGCTGGTCAACACCAGCACCGGTACCGTCGACGCCAGCAGCGCCATCGATTCGATGTACGGCATCAGGGCATACCTTCGATCGACGGGCGAGTACGTGGTCACGAAAAACAACGTCAAGGGTTCCAGCATCACTGTTTATCGCTGGACGCCCTAATCCCATCCACCAACGTGCGTCACTCTGAGCGGGTCACCCTGGTCATCCAGGTTGCGGCGAACTTTGATGAAACCGCACGCGTCACCGTCGACGAGGTCGCGAACGCGGTCGGTGCCTTCCTATCCGGGTGGGCAGGTCATCGGCTTAACGTGCAAGCTTTGGCAAGGATAGGATTCAGGTAGCTGCGGGTTTTGCGCTGCACTCAAACTTGAGCCGTCGCTACTCACGGTGCAGCCGGCGAGCATCACTACCAGACCCGATATCACGGCGACGTTACTCCACACAGTAAATTGCATTTGTACTCGACACAAAGGGAATGGGTTGCGGTACGGGGAAACCCGTCGCAAACGCTGTCAGGTGTTGAGTTGCAACGCCAATCGACGCAATGTTGACGCGCAGATCACGCGTTGTCGGTCGTCAAGGTCTGGTGACCGAAAGGTAAGCCGCAGCCGCTTCGATCTGTGCGTCGTTCAGCGTGGCCGCGACGGCCGTCATCGTTCCCGGCGCTGGCGTTTTCTCCTTCGCGCGCGCCTGAAATTCGTGTAGCCGGGCAACGACAAACGCCGCCGGTTCGCCTGCAATGCCAGGGAAGCGCGCGCCATTGCCTTTGCCGCCGGCCGCGTGGCAAGTGAAACAGGCGGGAACGCCGGATCCTGCACCCATCTCGGCGAGCTGCTTTCCAGCCAGCACCAGGCTTTGTTGCGGCGGCGCACCTTCGGCAAGCGGCGGGTTCTGCTTCGAGAAAAAGGTTGCGAGCTCGCGTATTTCGCTATCGGAAAGATTGTGTGCGACCGTCTGCATGACAGCGCTTGCGCGTGTACCCGCCTTGAACATTGACAATGCGTGCGCGAGATAATCCGGATCTTTGCCAGCAAGCCGCGGCCCGCCGGTTACGGTGCCGGCGCCCAATGCGCCGTGGCACGCGACACAGGTTGCGATGGACGGAGCCTTCGTCCCCCCGGCGGTGTCCTGCGCATTCACTGCGACTGCGGATTGCGCATGACAGGTACTTGCGAGACCGACGAGCGCCGCAACCGAAAGCGGACGCAAGCCGGCGCGCAACATGTTGACAGAACGTGAACCGATCATCGTGACCTTCCCGATATCCTTTGAACAAGCGCCCGGTGAACGACGCGATGGGACGATTCTGCCGGGATGATTCTGACCGGCGAGCGTCGAGCGGATTACGGATCTGTTATCTGGGGCGATAACTGACCGGTCTGCAAGCGACGCCTAGAACGTCATCGCGACGATGCGTCGTCCCGATGCGTGGCTCGCTGACTCTGTGCCTGCGTATGCAGGATTAGGCACAACTCTCGGGGAATCGATGTAACCGATGTGTCGGCAATCGTGGCATCGTTCTCATGCACTTTGCACAGGTTTCGCTGCATCCCGCTGCCGCGTTTTCCGAGCGCGTCAGTTTCATTTTCCACACCACTGCTCACACGAATAGCTAATGAAGCGAACTTTCACTTCGCCAGCTTCGCCCGAACCGTCAGCCGGGCACCCACCGCTGACCGCTATTAGGTCGCTGTCGCCCATTACTTTTGAGCGACGGGGACAGTACGTTTGATGCATGACGAGCGTACGTACCCCACGTTCGCTGAAATGGCTCATCACTCGCCGAGCAAAAAACAGTAGGAGAGAGATTCAAATGAGTAATTCAAACAATCTGCTTGTATTGGGCGCGACGGGGCAAGTAGGAGCGCTCGTCGCTAAGAATTTAAGAAGTAGCGGTGCGCAATTTTCGGCGGGGACGCGAAGAAAAGCGCATCTGGACGCACTCGCAGACCAATTTGGAGCATCGCGCTATATCGATCTCGATGATCCACGAACTTTCGATGAGGCATTGAAAGATGTCACCGGGATTTTTCTTGTGAATGGATATACGGTTGACATGCTCGTGCAGAGCAAAACACTGATTGATGCAGCCCGTCGGAACGGAGTGAGACATATTGTGCATCTGGGCGCATTTACACGGGAGCACGACACCTACGCGACGGTTTTTGCCTGGCATCAGATGATCGAAGCCTATCTTCGCGTCAGCGGCGTTGCTTGGACGAATTTGCATCCCAATATGTTTATGCAGAATTTGCTAGCGGGGTGGCGGGTCGAAGGTGGTCGGTACAGCGTATACACTTCCAAGCCCATTGGGTTTACCGCCTTGGAAGATGTTGCAGAAGCTGCAGCAGTCATTCTCATGGAAGGTCCGGAAAGACACCATGGAAAGGACTATTGGTTTTCTGCAGATGTGCAGGATCCACAGCAAGTGGCCGAAACACTAACCGCGGCTACTGGCTATAAGTTCACAGCGGAGGTTCGTGATCACGAACTTTTTCTGAAGGAAATGGCGCTACCAGCGGGTTCAACGTTCGAATCAGCATATGCAAAGGGAGGAATCGAATTGTTCCGCGAGGTCGAGCACGGAAGAATGGCCTACATCGGAAGCGTGGCAGACGATACAAAAATAATTCTAGGTCGCGAGCCGTTGATGCTCCGGGATTGGGCAAAGCTTCACGCCGATGAGTTGTTGGAAATTGCGAGTAGCTAATTTTCTAATTCTCATTTTGATTTGAGTTCGGCCATGCGTCGTGTAAAGAGCGGTCCACCTGATGGGCTAAAGCGCGTTGATCTGTCGCCGTTTTCAAGTCTCCGTTTTCAAGTAAAGGGGCTGCTTGTGCCTTACTCCGAGCGTTATTGCGCGCTGTTGCGCGCGGGATTTTCTTTGTTTGCCGCCGCGGCGTTGGCCGCCGTTCTCTCGGCGTGCAGCAAGGGCAGTGCGCAGGTGGTGGCACCGCCCCCGGCCGAGGTCAGCGCGGCTCAGGTCGCGGTCAAGCCCGTGCGCCAGTGGGACGAATTCAACGGCCGCATCGCCGCCATCGACGCGGTCGAAGTGCGCGCGCGGGTTAGCGGCTACATCGACCGTATCGCGTTCAAGGAAGGCGACGAGATCAAGTCCGGCGATCTGCTGTTCGTGATCGATCCACGCCCGTACAAGGCCGCCTACGACAGCGCGGAGGCGCAGCTACAACACGCGCACGCGGCGGCTCAACTGGCGCGCGCGCAGGAGCAGCGCGCACGGACGCTGGTCGCGGCCAACGCAATTTCGCGTGAGGAAGTCGACACGCGCCAGGCCGGTCTGGCCCAGGGTGACGCTGACGTGCGAGCGGCGGAGGCGGCGCTGGCCACGGCCAAGCTCAATCTCGGCTTCACCGAGGTGCGCTCGCCGATCGCCGGGCGCGTCAGTCGCGCCATGCTGACCGTTGGCAATCTGGTCCAGGCTGACCAGAGCGTGCTGACCAGCGTCGTCTCGCAGAACCCGGTCTATGTGTACTTCCAACCGGACGAGCAGACCTACCTGCGCTACGCGGCACTCGCGCGCAAAGGCCAGCGGCCAGACTCGGCTAATTCGGTGCGCATCGGCCTCGCCAACGACGTCGGCTTTCCGTATTCCGGTACGGTCAACTTCGTCAACAACCAGGTCGACTCTGCCACCGGCACGATCAATCTGCGCGCGGTGGTACCGAATCCAGACCGCGCGTTGACCCCGGGTCTGTACGCGCGTGTGCAGCTCGAGGGCCGCGCCGAGTTCAGGGCGATGCTGATCGACGACAAGGCGATCATGACCGACCAGGACCGTAAGTATGTCTATGTGGTGGGCCCGAAGCACGAGGCCCTGCGCAAGGACGTCACGCTTGGCGGGTTCGCCGATGGTCTACGTATCGTGCAGTCCGGGCTCGCGCCGGATGATAGGGTCATTGTCGCCGGCCTGCAGAGGATTTTCTTTCCGGGCGCACCAGTGAACGCCAGTACGGTGGTTATGGGCGCGTCGGCAGCAGCTCCAGCTTCGATCGCGGCGAAGTAAGGAAAGCGCGACATGAATATCTCCAAATTCTTTATCGACCGCCCAATCTTCGCGGCGGTGCTATCGATCGTAATCTTCGTCGGCGGCTTGATCGCGATCCCACTGCTGCCGATCAGCGAGTACCCCGAGGTAGTGCCGCCGACCGTGGTTGTGACTGCAACCTATCCCGGCGCCAATCCCAAGGTGATCGCCGAAACTGTTTCGGTGCCGCTAGAGGAGCAGATCAACGGCGCCGACCACATGATGTACATGAAATCGGTGGCCGGTTCAGACGGTGTTTTGCAGATGACGGTCACGTTTGAGCCAGGCACGGATCCCAGCCAGGCCCAGGTCGACGTCCAGAACCGCGTGGCCCAGGCGCTGTCGCGTCTTCCTTCGGAAGTGGTCGCGCTCGGCGTGACCACGCAGAAGCAGTCGCCGACCTTCGCCGTCATGGTCACGCCGTACTCTCCGGACGGCCGCTACGATGCGCTCTACCTGCGCAACTACGCCAACATCAAGATCAAGGACGAACTCGCACGCCTGCCCGGCGTCGGCCAGATACGAATGTTCGGCGGCGGGGACTACGCGATGCGCGTTTGGATCGATCCGAGCAAGGTCGCATCCCGCGGTCTGACCGCGGGCGACGTGGTCCGCGCGATGCAGGATCAGAACATCCAGGTGTCGGCTGGCCAGCTTGGCGCTGAACCCATTAAAGGCGGTAGTGATTTTATGATCGCCATCAATGCGCGGGGCCGTTTGCAATCGCCCGAGGAGTTCGGCAACGTTGTGCTTAAGACAGGCGCCAACGGCGAGGTCGTGCGCCTCGCCGACGTAGCGCGCATCGAACTTGGCTCTAGCGACTACACCCTGCGTGGCGCGGTTGATGGCAGGTATACCACGGCCATCGGCGTGTTTCAGGCGCCGGGAGCCAACATGTTGACCGTACGCGATGCTGTGATCGCGAAGATGGACGACTTGTCCAAGCAGTTCCCGCCCGGCATGACCTACCATTCGTACTACGACAGCACGATTTTCGTGCGCGATTCGATCAAAGCCGTGGCGCACACGCTGGGCGAGGCGATTCTATTAGTCGTGCTGGTGGTAATTCTGTTCCTCCAGACCTGGCGCGCCTCGATCATTCCGCTGATCGCGGTGCCGGTGTCGGTAGTCGGCACTTTCGCTGTGCTGTATGTGCTCGGTTTCTCGATCAACACACTGACCTTGTTTGGCCTCGTGCTGGCGATCGGCATCGTCGTCGACGACGCGATCGTCGTGGTCGAGAACGTCGAACGAAATATCGAGGAAGGGCGCACGCCGCTGGAAGCGGCGCATCAAGCTATGAGGGAGGTTTCCGGACCAATCGTGGCCATTGCGCTGGTGCTTTGCGCGGTGTTCGTGCCGATGGCCTTCCTGACCGGCGTCACTGGTACCTTCTACAAGCAGTTCGCGGTGACCATCGCGATCTCGACAGTGATCTCGGCGATTAACTCGTTGACCTTGTCGCCAGCGCTTGCGGCCAAGCTCCTACACGCGCACGACTCGCCCAAGGACGCGGTTTCTCGCGGAATTGAGCGCGCGTTCGGCTGGGTGTTTGGCCCGTTCAACCGCTTCTTCAAGGTGAGTTCGGACAAGTACCAGGGTTCGGTATCGCGCATCCTCAAGCGCCGTGGCGCGGCGTTCGCGGTCTACGCGGTGCTACTCGTGGGCACGGGCCTTATGTTCAACAACGTACCGCGCGGCTTTATCCCGACCCAGGACAAGCTCTACCTGATCGCTGGCGTGAAACTGCCGGATGGCGCTTCGATCAGCCGCTCCGACGCGGTCGTGAAGCGAATGGACAAAATGGCCCTGGAGACAGAAGGCGTTGACCACACGGTTTCGTTCGCTGGCCTCAACCCAACCCAGTTCACCAACACGCCCAACTACGCCATAGCGTTCGTGATTCTGAAGAAGTTCGACGAGCGTCACGTCAGCGCCAAGCAGATCGCCGATGCGATCCAGGCCAAGCTCGGCACGATCAAGGAAGGCATGGCGTTTGTCATGATGCCGCCGCCGATCCTCGGGCTCGGCAACGGCGCCGGCTATTCGCTGTTCGTCGAAGATCGTGCTGGAAGAGGTTACGGCGAGTTGCAACAAGGCGTGGGCGCGCTGCAAGGCGCACTCATGAAGCAGCCGGGTATGGGCTTCCCGTTTTCGGGCTACCAGTCCAACGTGCCGCAGCTCGACGTGAATGTGGACCGCCTCAAGGCCAAGACACAAGGCGTGGCGCTAAGCGACCTGTTCGAGACCTTGCAGGTCTATCTCGGTTCCAGCTATGTCAACGATTTCAATCTGTTTGGCCGCACCTGGCGTGTGTATGCGCAGGCTGAGGGCGACTACCGTAAAAAGGTCGAAGACATTGGCAACCTGAAAACACGCAATGCTCAGCGCGAGATGGTGCCGATCGGCTCGATGGTGAACATCAAGCAGAGCTACGGACCCGATCCGGTGATCCGTTACAACGGCCATCCGGCCGCTGATTTCGTCGGCGAGGCTAACCCGGCTCTGCTCTCATCCGCACAGGCGATGGACAAGATCACCGAGATTGCCGAAAAGGTGCTACCGAACGGCATGAGCTTCGAATGGACCGACCTGAGTTTCCAGGAAGCCACCCAGGGCAAGGCCTCGTTGCTCGTGTTTCCGGTCGCGATCCTGCTGGCTTTCCTCGTACTCGCCGCGCTATACGAGAGTTGGGTGCTGCCGCTTGCGGTAATCCTGATTGTGCCGATGTGCATGCTTTCGGCGCTGACTGGTGTCAAGTTGTTCGGCGGCGACAACAACACCTTTGTGCAGGTCGGACTGGTAGTGCTGATGGGCCTGGCGTGCAAGAACGCGATCCTGATCGTGGAATTCGCGCGCGAGCTGGAATTCCAGGGTAAGGGCATCGTGGAGGCCGCGCTCGAAGCATGCCGATTGCGTCTACGTCCGATCGTGATGACCTCGGTGGCATTCATCGCTGGCACCGTTCCGCTGGTGCTCTCTCACGGCGCTGGCGCCGAGGTTCGCTCGGCCACCGGCATCACCGTGTTCGCCGGGATGATCGGTGTGACCCTGTTCGGTCTCTTCCTCACGCCGGTGTTCTACGTCGGTCTGCGCAAGCTGTCCGGACGCAAGCTGGTCCAGCATGGCAAGGGCAGCATGGCGCACGATTGAAGCCCGGCAAGGTGCTGATCGGTGCCGGGGCCGCGCTCGCCTACGGTATCGACGACAACGGTCGTCAGCCGCCCTCGCCTGCGCCAACGCTCGGGTCGTTGGTGCAGGCGCATCAGGTGGTGGTAGGCCGATAAACGAATTCCCTGGAGAAGCAATCGCCATGTGCAGTTCAACTCAGTCCCTGCTGATCGCAACCAGCCTGACCCTGGCCGGTTGCGCGGTCGGCCCCGATTACCACCGGTCCGACCTGCCTGTGCCCGCGCAGTACGCGCGCCAGGAGGCTACGCCCGCATCGAGCGTTGCCGGCATCGCCGCGCCGCGCCCCACCGACATACAGTTCTGGCAGGCGTTCGGCGATCCGCAGTTGACCCAACTCGTTGAACAGGCGCTGGCCGCGAACAACGATCTGCGCAGTGCGCTGGCGAACTATGATCGCGCCAGCGCGCTGTTGCGTGAGGCCAAGTTCGACTACGTGCCGACCATCACTGCCAGTGCGAATGGGGGCCATCAGACGCTGAGCGTGACGCAGGTCGTGCCCGGCACGCCGCGCTCGTTCCGCAGCTACGACCTCGAGGCCAACGCGAGCTGGGAACTCGATCTGTGGGGCCGCGTGCGTCGCGAAGTGGAGTCGGCGCGCGCTGACACCGCGGCCAGCCGCGCCGATCTCGCCGCCTTGCAGGTGTCGATCGCCGGCGAGACCGCGAGCACCTACGTGCAACTGCGCGGCCTGCAGGAGCGCTTGCGCGTGGCGCGCGAGAACGCCAACAACCAGCGCGAAACATTGAACCTCGTCGAAGCACGATACAACGCCGGCAGCGACACCGACTACGAGCTTGCGCTCGCGCGATCCCAGTTCGAGACCACCTCCTCTCGCGCGCCCGCGCTCGAGGCACAGGTGGCGGTGGCCGAGCATCGCCTCGCCGTGCTGACCGGCCGCCCGCCCGAGGCGCTGATCGCCGAACTCGATGCGCCCAAGCCGCTGCCGGCCCTGCCCGCGGACATCGATCCCGGCACGCCGGCTGACCTGATCCGTCGCCGTCCCGACATCGCCGCGGCGGAAGAACGATTGCATTCGGCGACCGCGCGGGTCGGCGTTGCCACGGCCGACCTGTTCCCGAAGTTTTCCTTAAGCGGGCTGATCGGCACGCAGGCGTTCGCCCCCAGCGCGCTGTTTCACAGCGGTACCGGCATGAATTCGGCCTTCCTCGGTATCGACTGGTCCTTTCTCGACATCGGCCGCGTACGCGCTCGCATTGCCGCGAGCCGCGCCGATGCGGCCGGCCTGCTCGCGCAGTACCAGCAGACCGTGCTGCTCGCGCTGGAGGACACGGAGAACGCGCTGATCCGTGACGCGCGCACTCGCAGCGAGGACGCGCAGCTCGAGCGCGCCGCGCGCGACAGCGCGGAGGCGGCGCGGCTGGCCCGCGTGCGCTACCAGGCCGGGATCATAGGCCTGTTCGAAACTCTCGACACCGAACGCCAAATGCTCTCCGCCCAGGATGCCGCGGCCGATAGCCGCACGCGCAGCGCCACGGCCGCGGTCGCGCTCTATCAGGCGCTGGCCGGCGGCTGGCCGCAGAAACTGCCGGACAGCTCGGCAGGCTCCAGCATGGCTCTCTGGTAGGCTGGAGCAAGAAAGCCACGATCTGGACATCGCCGTGGGGCCTCAGCCCGAGACAGCGTCGCACTGCGAATCCGCGACAAGTTGCATCGTAAGATGTTCTAGCGCCGCTACTCTACGGCCATCTCGCAGTTCGCCGGCTTCGTCGAACGCTTGACATGCGTGCCGTACCAGGACTGTGGAAAGGAACGCCACCTTCAGGTCTATCTCGATCGATACACGCATTTTAAGTGCGGCGACGTCGACGCCAAACCCGTCAGCCGAAACGGCGGTCAATGCGTATACCGGTCGGAGTCGCTCTGGCGACTGTCGTCGTTCGGCCTCTATCTGGTGGCTTGCTCTCTTCCACCGAGCCTCGTCGCCGACGATCGCACATTCAACGGTTTTGTGCGAAGCAACCGTTTACGAAAGATGGCACGGTGCCCGCGTATCGGGTACCGCAATCGTGCGAGAGTTGTACCTGATCCTGCAAAAGAAAAATCAACGGATGTCGGGATGAGTAAGTCCTCATTGCATCATCATTTCAAGGCAATTGCGGATAGATCCGCTCGTGCATCGTTCGCAGGATCAGGCACAGCTCTCGGCGGATTGATGTAACCGATGCGTCGCCATCCGTGGCATCGTCTTCTCACGGCATGGTTAGGCCGTAGTGGGTATCTGGGCTTGATCGAAGAGGGTGTTCGAGGTCGCGCTGGACTATCGTCAAGGCAACTCGAAGCACTGTGGACGAGAAGGGCGCGCTGCGAGTCGGCACACCGGAGTTAGCTTTGTTGAGGTGAAATATGATGCTGGCAGACGATTTAGGAGACAACGAGTGGGAGTTGGTCGAAGCGTTGTTCTGTGCGAAGCCCGCGCGGAGCGAGCGGCGCGGCCGGCCGCGCGCGGAAGCGCGTGCAGTTCTCAATGCGGTGCTATGGGTGCTCTCGACCGGCGAACGCTGGTCCAGGCTGCCGGGCCGCTACCCGTCGCCGCCTACATGCAGGCGCCGCTTTGACGAGTGGCAGGCGGATGGCACGCTTGCCGAAATAATCAGGCGTCTCAACTCGAGCGGCCGCGAAATTTCGCCGCGCGGCAGCATCGGCGTCACCGCCGCCAAACCGCCGGCACAGCCTGGCAGCGATCGCCTGCGCGGCGCCTTCTGGACCAACCCGCCGTCCTTGCGGGCGCCGGTCAGGATGGCGTAACGCACGACGAACTGTCCGATGAGGATGGCTTCATCCGACACGAAGACAGTCTGCGAAGGGCGGTCATGACGGAAACGGGATGACGATGAACCGGAGCGGCGTTTTCATGCGAAACACAACGGTTTTGCCTCCTGGCCAGAAAGCGTAGAAATTAGCCTGATATGCCTGTCGACCTTGAACAGCTAAGAAAGCTGGCGGAAGCCATGACGGGTGAGGCGGCTGATACCCTTCGGCAAGCGGCCAGCGAGATTGGACTCCTTCGCAGGCACCTATTTGAGGCGCATGCCAGTAATGCGGACAGCGAACGGCTCGACTGGCTAAGTGAGCAGGCTCATGAAGAGTATTGTGATCCGGTGCGTCGCACTTACTTTGCGCTGCCCCGCATCGTGACGAAGAAAAATGATGTAAGCGCTACGACATTGAGAGAGGCTATCGACCTCGTTCGCATGCCTCACCATCACGACGTGTAGGAAGATCTTCAACCCGCTGCATCTGTGCGATCGGCAAAAGGCTCGAGCTTGTTGGGAGGACCGTTCTCGAACCTGAAGGAGCTCCCGCGGACATGTTGGGATCGGTGAGAGCTACCTCCGTTCATGCATGAGTGCTGCCATTCATGTGCTGCTGTGGCGATACCCCGTATAGCCGACTGTATTCGCGACTGAACTGCGAGCGGCTTTGATAGCCCACCGCATAGCCGGCGCTGCCGATGTTCCTACGCTCGATCTGTATTAGCCGACGTGCCTCGTAAAGTCGGAGTTGCTTTTGGTACTGCATGGGCGTAAGGCGGGTGATTGCCTTGAAATGATGATGCAATGAGGACTCGCTCATCCCGACATGGTCGGCAAGGTCCGTGATCCGCAGCGGTTGCTCGTAGTGCTTGCGCAGCCAGGCGATCGCCTTGGCTATCCCGTTGGCTGGACTGTCAGCTACGGCCAGTTGCAGCAGGCGTCCGCCATGCGGCCCGGATAAAAGCCGGTAAATGATCTCCTGCTCGATAAGGGGTGCCATCGGCCCGATGTCGCCAGGAGCATTCAGCAGGCGTAACAGGCGAAGCGTCGCATCCAGCAAGTCGAGGCTCGCACGGGCGACAATGACACTGCATGCACCTTCGGTTGCCGTGGGGGGGGGCGGCAAGTCCACCCGCGCGAGCACTTCGTGTAGACGCTCCGGAGAAATCGCCATACCTAGTCCAAGACACGGCTGTTCTGCGCTAGCCTCTATAACCCGAAATGCCACGGGAACATCGAACGACACAAACAGGTAGTCGCCGACACCGTAATGTTGGACCTGTCCACCGAGTTCGATGCTCATTCTGCCCTGTATCACCATCGCGAACGTCGGGGATTGCGCACAATGGACCAACGCCGAACGGGAAGTATGCCGCCCTATTAATAGGCTATCGACAGCCGTGGCGTTGGCACCTTCGTCTTTTGCATGACGGGCGACCAGCTGGGAAATTTCCTTGAAGGCATGGAGTCTCATGGTGGGCAACGAAACCGTGTACTAGTCCTCCCATGGTAGCCCCAGATAGATTCGCCTGTGTGTCCGTTTGCAGGATTAGGCACAACTCTCGGGGGATTGATGCAACCGATGCGTCGGCATCCGTGGCATCGTTCGCATGCCGTCGATTCTCAAAGGTTTCACTGCATGTCACTGCCGGGCTTCCCGAGTGCGCTTCGCTTCGATGTCAAGGACATAGCCCGCTTGCCCGACCACGATGGTGGGGGGCACGGCGGCTAGGTCAGGGATAAAAAATAGCAATGCCGAAAGTACGCCAGACAATCAAAGACGATAGCGATCGGCTTGCATGTACGGGCATAACAAGCGAGTTGAAAATCAGGTGACGCATATCCCTACGACGAAGGATCTGTCCTTAGTCACCAACGGTCCCGTCCTATCAGAGCTGGCCGCCGGAATTGGGCGATCGCCGCGCTCATTGTTGACCCGCTGATTCTCGGAGCGGGCGCTATGCTGGTCTACCTAACGCCGCAAGGACGATATTGCGCGCGTGGAGCAGGACGGATTTTTGCTCGTCGGGGGAAACCTCTACGAACCCGAGTCCTCGGAGCAGAAAAATACCTTCAACAGCCAGCAGTGCGTGACGGACTTCAGCAAGCTCGCCATATTCCGATCGAAGCGGATCGAGCAGAGCGCGGTAATGGCGTCGCACCGGCTCCAGCATGTCAGGGGCGTGCACCAAGGCGGTTACGAGAAAAGCCGCCTTTTGGGTTGTGGCGTCGTCCTCGTCCAGTGCTTCCTCGATATACGCGAGGACCAATTCGACCGGCCCAGCCGGTCCACTGCCCAGTCGCCGACGCACTGCCTCCTGAAAGCGGGCTACTTCTCGTTCTAGCGCCGCGTGTATCAATGCATCCTTAGTTGCAAAGCTATAGACGAGACCGCCCTTGCTGATTCCCGCGCGCTCGGCGACGGCATCGAGCGTGAAATTTCGGCCGCCAGATTCGAGGATTACGGCCTCGGCAGCATCTAAAACCCTGTCTTTGTCGATTTCCTTTTTTCGCGTCACAACAACCCCTTGCTTTTCTGACTGGCCAGTCGGATAATATTTTCGACTGGCCAGTCAGATTAGCGCAGCGATGCTCGCGGCGCAAGATTGTTTCTCAGCTAACTCCTTGGGGGTACGTTATGAACGAACATGAAAAGGAAGATCTGTTGCCTGTCGTGACCCTTGGTCACTTTGTTATGAAAGTGCAAGATGTCGAGGCGAGCTATCGCTTTTATATCGGTTTAGGTCTGCGCGCATTCGGCACCTTTCCCGGAATGGCGGTCGTTGAAATGCGTGGTGGCACGCATTTGCTGCTGTTCCAAAAGGGCGATGATCAAGCTGGCGCTTTGCTGAACAGTCAGAATGGCCAGAGGCCTGATTTCAGCAGCGAAAAAATAGACCTGATGATCGCGGGGCGTACAAAAGCTGATCTGGAATCCTACAGGGTCGGCCTGATCGGTAAAGGATATTCACCGTCAGCTATCGCGGATGGCGAGCTATACGGCCACCACTATTTCTCGATGCATGATCCCGATGGCAATGGCATCAGTTTCTATACCAGCCACTGCAGCGATAAGCCCGTTTGATATTACAGCGGGTCAGTCGCGCAGCATCCGCCCATTTCGCTTTATTTCTCTTCACCTGGCCCGCTCTCCAAATATCGGCCTATCCGCCCTTGGCCAACCTTGACCGGATCTCGGCAGCCGAGAGGTCGCGGTGATGTGTGGCAATTTGCCATGTGTTTCCCCACGGATCTCTTACCATTGCTCGCCTGTCGCCGTATGGCATGTCGGTCGGAACTTCCAGCGAGATCGCATTCGCCGCAATCGCTCGCTGGAAGGTCGAATCGGCGTCCTCAACGTAGACATACAGAAATGCCGGCATCGGATCGCGAAGGCCGTCTCCGCCGCTAACCATCACGACGGAATCGCCGATCATGATTTCGGCAGGCAGCCCGCGACGGAATTCGCCCTGTGCCTGAAACACCATTTTGATGAATGTGATCAGGTTTTCCGGATCCCGTACGACGATTCGGGGCGTGACGGTATGCCATCCATCAGGCTTAAATTTAGCCATGTTGCGCAGCCTCGGAAGAGATTCGCAAGGGCATTGTCCTCCGAGCGCCGGATGTCCGCAAAGGGGGGTGGTCGTTGAGATGTCGCTCGCCCGAAGGACGGCATTGGGTCGCGTGCTGCCGACCACCGCCGTCCAAGCCCAAAGCGGTTATGCGATTCGCATGAGGCAGTGCCCGGCCATCTACGGCCCTTGGGCCGCGCTTTCGCGCGGACATTTGAGCGTCGGTTACGCCCAGGTACCGGACATTCGGGTACAGACTCGATCCAGAAAGTCGTCGGCCATAACGGCCGTTCGCGTCGGCCCCCCGCCTCGCCTTGCGAAGGTCTGCTTCCGAGCGTGAAGATGTTGCTTCGGATACCAAACGGATATGCCGCGCTGTTCTGTCAATACCTGCATCCGCACCCATCGCAGTCATGCAACGCCAGCGCCGATGCGTTTTCGAAAAAACATCACAGTGACGTCTGCTGGTTGTTTGGCAGGTAACGCGACTTGACAGGTCCACGGGTGCATGGGACATGCCCAGCGGAACACGCGCCGCCGCGGCGCGGATGCATATCAATAAAGCATGAATCGCATCGCAAAAATGCATATTACATATGTGAGCGCGAGTCCCATACTGCTTTTCAGCCGACGTGCCGGGGTCGACAACCGTCTGCATACGGCGATTGTGGTGGACGAAATAAGTCACGGGGATTCCCCAGAGTCGCACAAGCGTGACCGATGTCACCACCGATTTCCTTCGAACAAATGGGGGCTTTACAGCCATGACGCTCACACTCGGCGCGTTGCTCGCGCTGTCGTTTCTCATTTCCGTGCTCGGGCTCTTCATGTTCATATGGGCACAGACACGGGGTTTGATGCGGGCCGGCCCCGAGGCGGCACAAGTGATATTCGAAACCGGTGAACTTGGCACGGTCGAAGAACCCGCGATTTCGTCGACGCAACGCAGCGCGCTGCAGAGGGCCGAAAGCAATGGCAACGCTTCGACGCCGCACGGCGACGCGCAACGAGCCGTGCACACGCGGCCTGATTTGCTGGCCCGCGAAGCGCAGGACAGGTCGAGCCGCACCGCCGCGTTCGCGTTTCTCGCGTCGTCGATCCTGTGGCTGGTGCTCGGCTCGCTCGCCGGCCTGGTCGCCTCGCAAAAGCTGACGTCGCCGGATTTTCTGGTCCAATCGGCCTGGCTGACGTTCGGCCGCATCAGAACCGCGCACTTGAATATGGTGATCTATGGCTGGGCATCGATGGCAGGACTGGGCATCTCGTTATGGATGCTGCCGCGGCTGCTGAAGACCCGTCTCGTCGGCGAGCACTACGCCGTCGCGGGTGCCGGTCTATGGAATGCCGGCGTCGCGGCCGGTGTCGTGGCGATACTCGCGGGCTGGACGGACGGCCTGCAGTGGCTCGAGATTCCGTGGCAGATCGGCATTCTTCTGGCGCTAGGCGGCGCACTGTCAGCCGTGCCGCTATTTTTGACGCTATCCCGCCGCAATGTGGACCACCTGTACGTTTCGGTCTGGTACATCGCTGCGGCCCTGCTCTGGTTTCCGATCCTGTATGTCGTCGCGAAAGTGCCGTACGTGCATTTCGGCGTGGAGCAGGCGATCGTCAACTGGTGGTTCGCACACAACGTGCTTGGCTTGTGGCTTACGCCGTTCGGTCTTGCTTCGGCCTATTACTTCATCGCGAAGGTGCTCGGCCGTCCTATCTACTCGTACAACCTCTCGCTGGTCGGCTTCTGGGCGCTGGCGATGTTCTATAGCCAGGCCGGCATTCACCATCTGCTCGGCGGCCCCGTGCCAGCGTGGCTGCAAAGCGTTTCGGTCGTGCAAAGCGTGATGATGCTGATCCCCGTCCTCGCGGTCGGCGTCAATCAGCACATGACGGTGGTCGGGCGCTTCGCGACGCTGCGATATTCGCCCACGCTGCGCTTCGTCGTACTGGGCGCCGCGCTGTACACACTCGTTTCGCTGCAAGGCTCGCTCGAAGCCGTGCCGTTCTTCAATCGCCTCGTGCACTTCACACAGTACAAGGTCGCGCATGCGCACCTCGGCCTGTACGGCTTTTACTCGATGATCATGTTCGGTTCGATCTATTTCGTGATGCCACGCGTACTGGAGCGGGAGTGGCCCTATCCGAAGTTGATTTCCCTCCATTTCTGGCTGGCTGTGATCGGCTTCGCGATCTACTTCGTGTTTTTGAGCATCGGCGGTGTTCTGCAGGGCATCGCAATGCTTGATGCCACGCGGCCCTTCATGGATTCCGTCAACGTGCTCGCGCCTTACCTGAGAGCCAGAACGTTCGGTGGCGTGCTGATGACCGCCGGGCACCTCGTATTCGCATGGCACTTCTTCGCGATGCTACTCGACCGTGGGACGATCCGCTCCGGCCAGGCGCTTATCGGCGGCGCGCCGTCCACAGGAGTCTGACCATGAACCGGGTTCTCACCATCGTCATCGGCGCGCTGATCATGCTGGCGATCGCCACGCTCGTGCTGGTCGCATTGCCGTATCGCGAGTTGCAGGACGAATCGCCGCCCGAACAGCTAAAGCCGTACACCATCGCACAACTGCGCGGCCGCGCCACATACGTCAACATGGGTTGCGTGTATTGCCACTCGCAGCAGCCGCGGGCGGCGACCCTGGGTCCGGACGCATTGCGCGGCTGGGGTCGCCCGTCGGTATCGGCCGACTATGCGTACGACTACCCGCACCTGCTGGGCGTGTCGCGCACCGGCCCGGATCTGTTCAACATCGGCGCACGGCAGCCTAGCGTCGACTGGCATCTCGCTCACCTGTACCAGCCACGCAGTGTGACGCCTGGAAGCGTGATGCCGTCGTACCCGTTCCTCTTCAAGGTGGTCGCGCATCCTGGACCGAACGACAAGGTCGTGACGCTGCCGCCGCAATTCACGCCAGCCGGCGGCCAGGTCGTCGCCACGCAGGAGGCGCTCGATCTCGTCGCTTACCTGACTGCACTCAATCATACGTATCCCGTTCCCGCCACTGAATCCGGAGTGACGAAATGAAACACGACACGCAGCACGACACGATCCAGACACGGGAGTATGCGGAACCCATCGAACAGGCGAATCCGGTGCCCTGGCTTCTCGGGCTCGTCGGCGCATCGCTAGCAGTCTGGGGCGTCAGCTATTTCCTGCTCAATCCGGACCTCGCGCCCGCCAGCGCCAAAGACACCAGCCGCGACGCCGTGACGAGCGCCGCAGCACCCGCCGCGGCCGACGGCGCGCAGATTTTCGCGAGCCGCTGTGCGTCCTGCCATCAGGCAAACGGCGCCGGCCTGCCTGGCGTGTTTCCACCACTGGCCGGCTCTGCATGGGTGAACGGCGACGCGAAGACCGTCTCGCGCATCCTGCTACTGGGCATCAACGGCAAGATCGACGTTGCCGGCGCAACCTTCAACGGCACGATGCCCGCCTTTGGCACGACCCTTTCCGACGCGGAAATCGCGGCGGTGGCCACGCACGTTCGCGCGAGCTTCGGCAACAAGTCGGCTGCACTGACAGCCGACCTTGTGAAGGGCGAGCGAACCGCTCTGGGCACTCGGACGACGCCGTGGGCAGGCGGCGACGAACTCTCGAAGCAGCCGTAGAGCCGGACGAAACGTAAAATGCAATCCAACCTTCCAGATAGTGCGCTGCTGGATGTGCGCGGCATGTGGTGCACCAGTTGCGCGAACGCATTGGAAACCATGCTGCGGCGCCAGCCCGGCGTGCTCGCCGCGAGCGTCAGTTTCGCGGCTGAGTCCGCCTCGCTGCAATGGGATCCGCTCGCGACGTCGCTTGAGCGCCTGCTGCAGCGCACGGCCAAACTCGGATACGCGTGCATCCCCGAAGGCGCGGGGCACGACCGGCGCGCGCATTTCGCGAAAATCCGCCATGACCTGATGGCCCGGCTCGTGGTTGCCGTGTTCTTTTCGATGTGGGTAATGCCGGCGCAATGGGCGCTGTACGTTGCGCCCGAGGGCAGTCTTTCGCCGGCCGCACGATTTGGGCTGGCGTTGTTTGCAGGGCTCGCCGCCATGCCGGTGATCGGCTACGGTGCGCTGCCGTTTTTCCGCGCGGCGTGGCGCACGCTGCGCGCTCGAGCGCCGGGCATGGACGTCCTCGTCGCGACCGGGGCCGGCGGGTCCTGCCTGCTTTCGGTATGGCAGTTGATACGGGGCGAGTCGACCGTCTATTTCGATTCCGCCGCAATGATCGTGGTCTTCCTGTTGGCCGGCAGGCTGCTCGAAACGACCGTGCGAAGCCAATCGGCCGACGCCGTACGCAGCCTGCTCGAATTACCGCCTGAAACCGCGCACGTGATCGATGCGTCCGGCGCCGAAACGCAAGTCCTTGCCAAGCGGGTGGAACGCGGCAGCGCGGTTCGGGTGTGCCCTGGCGAGCGCGTTCCGCTCGACGGCGTCATCACGCAAGGCGTGTCGTCGCTGGATCGCTCGCTGCTGACCGGCGAAACGGCGTTCATCACGGTCGAACCCGGCGACGTGGTGGAAGCTGGTGCGCTCAATGGAGATGGCGAACTGGTGGTGCTGGTCGAGCGCGCCTGGGGCAAGCGTCGCGTGGATCTGATCGCGCATAGCGTGCGGCAGATGCTCGCGCGCAAGACGGCGACCCAGGCACTCGCCGAACGGTTCACCCGCTACCTCGTGCCAGCCATCTGCGGGGTCGCGACGCTCGCCTTGCTGTGGAACGCAGCCGAGGGTATTGCCATCGCCGCCGCGCTCGAACGCGCCGTGGCGGTGCTCGTCATTACCTGCCCCTGTGCGCTCGGTATGGCCGTTCCGCTCGCGCTTACCGCTGGGGCGGGGCGAGCGGCGCGCGCGGGCGTGCTGTTCCGGGATGTCGAGGCGATCGAGAAGGCCGGCCGCATCGACCTCTTCTGCTTCGACAAGACCGGAACACTGACCGAAGGCTCGCCCCGGCTCGTCCAGTCGCAATGTGCCGACAGCGTGAGCACCGTCGACCTGTTCGTCGACGCGGCGATCGCCGAGCGCGGCAGCGAGCATCCGCTCGCAAAGGCTATCGAATCATTGGTACCGCCGTCATGCCGTGCAACCGTCGATGGCGCGACGGGAACGTCCCGCGCAACGCCCGGGGCGGGGGTGGAATGGATCGGCGCGGACGGCTCTCGCATTCTCGCCGGCAGTGCGTCCTTTCTCGCCGGGCTCGGCGTACCGGTTCCGGACACGGCAGCCACGCATACGACGGTACATGTCGCGCGCGATGGGCGGTGGCGCGGCACGCTGCATTTCGCGGACGCGCCGCGTGCCGGTGCACGCCGCGCGCTGGCCACGTTGCGGACGACTGGCGCGGCGCTCGCAATGCTGACCGGCGACGAGCCGGCCGTCGGCTTGTGCGTCGCCGAGGCTGTCGGCATTGACTCCGGCGCCGTGTACGCGGGCCAGTCGCCGGAAGAGAAGGCCCGTCGCATCGTCGCTGCGCAGGCAGCGGGAACGAAGGTCGCGTTCATCGGTGACGGTCTCAACGACGCGCCCGCGCTCGCGGCGGCCGATCTCGGCATCGCCGTCGCCAACGCGACGGCGTCGTCGGTGGCCGCCGCATCGATCGTACTGGTCGAGGGCGGCATCGAGCAGCTCAATGCCGCGCTGGCGATCGCACGGCGCACGGCGCGCGTGATGCGCCAGAACCTCATTGCCGCAGCCATCTACAACTTGCTTGCCGTGCCGCTCGCGTTATCCGGAGTCGTGTCGCCAGCAATGGCAGCCGCGTTGATGATCGCGAGCTCACTTTCGGTGACGCTCAATTCGTCCCGCCTCGCTGCCGGCGCAATTAACCGGGACGGCGCTACTGCTGACACGTTCGACACGGACACCGCACATCACCGCAGCACACAGGATCCGGATCTGCAGCGGCCACCTGCGCCGATGTTCAACACCTGACAGAAGGATGACCATGAAGAACGATGAACGCGACATCTTCCAGCAGCGCCGCAGGCTGCTCGGTGGCCTCGGTGCGCTGGGGCTCGCGGCATTGACGAATCCCATAACGGGGAGGGCAGCACCAGGCAATAACATCATGCTGCCCTTCGAAAATGGTGCACGCCCGCTTACGTCCGCGTTTCCGCAGAAGTCCAACGTCATACTGCAAAGAACGCGGCCGCCGTTAATCGAAACGCCGTTCGAGGTGTTCGACCAGGGAGTCTTTACGCCAAACGACCGCTTCTATGTGCGGTGGCACCTTGCGAACATTCCAACGTCCGTGGATCCGGCCGCGTTCAGGCTGGACATCCGGGGTCACGTGAACGGGACCGTCAGCCTGACGCTGAACGATCTTGTGAAAAAATTCCCGCGCTTCGAAATTGCCGCAGTCAATCAATGCTCGGGGAATTCCCGCGGCTTTTTTAGTCCCCGCGTGCCAGGCGGTCAATGGGCGAACGGCGCGATGGGCAACGCTCGGTGGACGGGCGTGCGGCTGAAGGATTTGCTGACGCATGCCGGTGTCGGCGCAAACGCAGTGCAGGTGCGCTTGAACGGCCTCGATACCGGCGTGATTCCGCAGACGCCGAAATTCATGAAGTCGCTCGCGATCGACCACGCGCTCGACGGCGAAGTGATGGTCGCCTATGCGATGAACGGAGAGCCGCTGCCGCTGCTCAACGGCTATCCGTTGCGGCTTGTCGTGCCCGGCTGGTATGCAACGTATTGGGTCAAGATGCTGCACGACATCGAGGTGCTGGACAAGCCCGACGACAACTTCTGGACTGCCAAGGCCTACCTCGTCCCCGATAACCATTTTGCCAACGTGCATCCCGGCGACAAGGACTTCAAGCAGGTGCCCATCAATACAATGCTGCCCCGGTCGTTCTTCACCAATCTGCGCTCTGCGGGCACGGTACAACGCGGTCAGCCAATGCTCGTACGCGGCATTGCGTTCGGCGGTCTCAACGCGCTCGCCAAGGTGCAGTTTTCGTCCGATGGCGGCCGCAACTGGACCGACACCGCGATGGGCCGCGATTACGGCCGCTACAGTTTTCGGCAGTGGCAGACGACGGTCAGTTTCCCGCAAACGGGCAGCCGCACACTGATGGTCCGCGCGATCGACTCGACCGGACAGGCGCAGCCGGATAGACCGAACTGGAACGGCGCGGGCTTCATGCGCAACGTCATTGAATCCGTCGATATCAACGTAGTCTGACACGAGGCGAAAACCATGAACTTGAAGCTGCTTCGTATCGCGGCGGTCTGGGCCGCCCCTGTCGCCGTCGGTGCCATTGCCGCGCTGACCGGCAGTCACTACCTGCCTGAATCGATCGCCGGACAGGCGCAGCGGCAGGCCGCCCTCGTGCCTCCGGTGCATTTCGCCCCGCTCGACGTTTCTTTGCCGGCAGGCAACACACTCTTTCCACCCGGCGAAGGCGCAGAGATCGCGAACGCCAACTGCGTGATGTGTCATTCGACCGGAATGGTGCTGCGCCAGCCACCGCTGACCACTCCCGAGTGGAAGACCGAGATCATGAAGATGCGCAACGGCTTCGGCGCACCGATTCCTCTCGATCAGGTCGACCAGCTTGCTCACTATCTTGGCGTTATCAATGGGAAGAAGAATGAAGCGGGCCCCTCCGGTGTCGACAACCAGGCCAGCTGACGTACAAGCATCGGACCTGGGAACGCGCGGCTGCGAGTGTGTTCCTGCCCAAGGACTCGACGCTTGCATGCCGCCAATCCGCATGCGGCCTGGTATCGGGACAGCCGCACGACTCGCCGCCGTCGGCTTGCAGATCTTCGCACCGAAATGCGCGCTTTGCTGGACCGCCTACGCTGGCCTCGTTAACGCAAGCTGGTTCGTCGCAACGAACATTCATCCGATCTGGGCGTCGCTTGCAGCGCTGTCCTCGACGCTCGCCGTGTGCATCAGCCTGCTCGCGGCGCGGCGAACGCGCCGCTATCGAGCCTGGTTGTGGACGGCAGCTTCGTGGTCGTTCCTCATTGCCGGCTGGTTGCTCGACTGTTTTCCCGTCAGATGCCTAGGATTCGGTTTGCTCGCAGCCAGCTTTACCTACGCTGGACTTACCCGCAGAGTGCGCGCCCGTACGTCAACGGGATCGGCGCCCGGTTCGCTGGAAGCGGCCGCGGCGCAATCCGGCTAGCAGCATGCCGACGGGCGCCAATTGACCGTTACGACGACGCGAGACGCCACGATGACGCCCCCTCGTCCGCTAGACGATCATGTGTTCGAACATCTGATCGGCGAGCGTGCGAAAGGCGCGCGCGCTCGGGCTCAACGCACGCGCCTTACGCCAGATCATGTTCAGATCCCGCTCGATCTTCAGGTCGTGCACCCGCAACTGCACTAGCACGCCTGTGGCGAGTTCGTCGGCGACCGTTTGGCGCGACACCCAAGCGACCGCATTGCCAAGGCGCAGCATCCGTTTGATCGCCTCCGCGCTGCCCACCGACAGCTTCGGCGACAGCTCATAGCCGTGCCGGGCATACGCGTCCTCGATCACCATGCGTGTGCCGGACCCGGGTTCGCGCATCACGAGTTCGGCATTGCCGACCTCCGCTGCGCTGACGCGGCGCTTGCGCGTCAGCGGGTGGCTGGCGCCGGCGACCGCAATCAGTTCGTCACGACCAATGACGGCCGCATCGAACGCCGATGCGTCGTATGGTCCTTCGATCAGCCCAAGCTGCCGTTCATGCGCCAGCACCGTCTCCTCGACATGTTCGGTGTTCGACACCGCGAGGTCGACCGTGATGCCTGGATATAACCGCCGGAACTCGTCCAGAACGGGAGGCAGCAGATAAACGCCAATCGTGCGGCTTGAGGCGAGCCCAAGGTGCCCGCGCGTCAAACCCGCGAACTCGCCGATCGCGGTTTCGGCTGCGTCCGCCAGCGAGAAAATCTGCGCGGCGTATTCGGCAAGCAGACGGCCTGCCTCAGTGGGCTGCATGCCGCGCGGGAGCCGGTCGAACAACGGCACGCCGACTCGTTCCTCCAGTTCGCGGATCTCGCGCGTAAGCGCCGGCTGGCTAACGTGAAGTCGCTCCGACGCGGCGGTGACGCTGCCGGTCTCCGCAACAGAAAAAAACGCCGCGAGATGGGTGAAGTTCATCGTCTTCTGTATATCAAATAGGCATTGATTCCATAGTAATGATGTATTTTCAATATGGGTAGCAAATCCGCACAATCAGTTCATTCCGTTTCGCTGTGGAGATGACCATGTCCAGCCAGATTGGTGCACACGAGGCCACGTCCTTGCAACACTTCTCCGACAAGATTCGCCAGTTCACGCCGAACTGGTTCGCGATGACAATGGGTAACGGCATCGTGTCGCTCGTGCTCGCCGCGTTGCCCCTGAGCTTTCCGGGCCAGCATGCACTCGCCGTTTCGTTGTGGTGCGTGGACATCGTGCTCTATGCGGTGTTCACGGCGATGTTCGCTGCGCGCTGGATCTTCTATCCAGAAACGATCAAACCCCTGCTGCATCACCCGCTTCAATCGATGTTCCTGGGCACCTTGCCAATGGGTCTCGCGCCGATCATCAACGGCATCGTGCTGTTCGCAGGACCGCATTTCGGCGCAAGTGCCTACTCGCTCGCGTATGCGTTGTGGTGCTGTGACGCACTGCTGGCAGTCGTTGTCGCGGTGGGAGTGCCGTACCTGATGTTCACCGAGCAAAGCCATGCCTTCGAACGCGTTACAGCCGTGCTGCTGCTGCCGATTGTGGCGCCCGAAGTGGCGGCGTCAAGTGCCGCGGCGCTTGCCCCGCACCTGGTCGAACGAACCGCGCAGCTCGTCGTCGGCGCAGGCTATCTTCTGTGGGCGATTTCGGTGCCGCTCGCCTTCTCGGTGCTGACCGTCGTCTTCCTCCGGCTGGTCATTCACAAGCTACCGCATCGTGATCTGGGCCCATCCAGCTGGCTAACTCTCGGCCCGATCGGCACTGCCGCGTTGGGACTGCTTACGCTGGGCCAGGCTGCGCCCAGCGCATTTGCCGGCACTACACTCGCGAACGTTGCCGCCATGGCACGCGACTTCGGCCTGATCGGCTCGCTGATCCTGTGGGGCGCGGGCGTGTGGTGGTTTGCGGTCGCGCTCCTCTTCACATTGCGCTACCGCCGCGAAGGCTTGCCGTTCAACCTCGGCTGGTGGGGCTTCACGTTCCCGCTCGGTGTCTACACCGCGGCGACGCTGAGCCTGTATCGGGTGACAGGGTTCGAGGCGTTCGCCGTGGCCGCCGTGCTGTTCGCAATCCTGCTGTGCGGACTCTGGAGCATCGTGCTGTCGTGGACGTTGCGGGAAGTGGCACGCGGTCGCCTGTTCTACGCGCCTTGCCTTGCCACCGCGCGCTAGCTAGTTATCGATTTTCGGCTGGGGCCCCGGTCAGGGGGCTGCCGCATCGAATACCCTCGCCGTATAGTTTTGCGACTCGGCAGGCGATAAACTCATGCTCGAAAGCGGGCATTGGAAGCGTCAGCTTTCGACGTGACGCGAAGGACCGAAATGGCCGATGACTTCACTGGCAGCACGCGTGCACGAATGACCGCTGGACCTCGGAAGCCGCCGTTCACGTCGCGCTAGCTCCAACGGCCGGAGAGGGTCGATCACAGGCGTCGCCGCTCGGCCCAGAAGTAGCATCGTCGCGATGACTCACCAAGCCGTGAAGGTGTTTGAGGAGAACAGAGCCCCAACGCATATTTGAGACACGCGTCCAAGCCCTCATCGGGACCAGTAGAAATCCACGGGGATAAGCTCGACGACCCATCCACCTTCTTCGCCCAGCGTGGCCGCCGGGTGCATGGAGGCGATGCGCAACGCCTCGTCATGGGTATCCGCCTCGATGATGAACAGGCCGCCCACGACTTCCTTCGACTCGGTATAGGGCCCATCGGTGACGTGCGTCTTGCCACTGCGCGGGCGGAGCGTCCTCCAGTTGTCCAGATCGCCAAGCGATGCGGAAATCAGTACCTTGTCGGTAGCCCGCATCTTGTCGTCCAATGCGGGGCATTGGCTCACCAGTTTCTTGACGTCGTCTGGCGCCATCGCGGCGAATTTATCGGGGGTGAAGTAGGCCAAGCCGAGGTATTTCATGGGAGATCCTTTGGGTGTGAATAACCTGACGACGAAGCTGATGATCGAAAATCGACAATCTTCTGAAAAGTTTGTAGCGGGTCTCGCCAGACTGTCCGCTTTTGGGGTCGCGCGGTGCCGACCGCCGGGCTCGTGCTGTACATGCGGATCGCGTGAGGCAGAGGTCGGCCAGGTTCAGACACTTGACACCGCCCCGCTAATGGGCGTCAACAATCTGTGCAGTTCAAAACTGCAGCAGTACAATTGCAACCGATTACGGGGCGAATATGGGCTTGCGGGGATTGCTGCTGAAAGGCATCGCTGTCATTGTTGTCGGCGTGATTGGAACCCTTTTTGTCCTGCGCGAAGATAGCAGCGTGCATGCTGACATTCTCATCGATCGGCCGCCTGCCGATGTCTGGAACGTCGTATCTAACAGCACAGCGTATCCCGATTGGAATCCCTTCATTACTCGTGTTGACAGCGACTTCAGGGAGGGAGAGACAATCCGCATTGTGCTAGGCATTGGACCGGATTCGATGGTGTTCAAGCCGACTGTTCTGGTCGTTCGTCCGGAACAAGACCTTTGCTGGCGTGGCAGTGTATGGATTCGGGGCGTCTTCGACGGCACACATTGCATTCACCTCACGGCAGTAACCGGCGGCACCCATCTTGAGCAAACGGAGTCTTTTTCGGGATTGCTCGTTGGGCGGTTGACGAAAGAAGTGATCGAAGAAACTCAGCGGAACTTTCAGGCGATGAATGCCGCGGTTAAGCAGCGCGTGGAAACGAAAACGCCCTGAACGCCCGCTTGTCGCGCGACACTCAACGGTGTCAATGCGAAGATAGCAGCGTGCATGCTGACATTCTCATCGATCGGCCGCCTGCCGATGTCTGGAACGTCGTATCTAACAGCACAGCGTATCCCGATTGGAATCCCTTCATTACTCGTGTTGACAGCGACTTCAGGGAGGGAGAGACAATCCGCATTGTGCTAGGCATTGGACCGGATTCGATGGTGTTCAAGCCGACTGTTCTGGTCGTTCGTCCGGAACAAGACCTTTGCTGGCGTGGCAGTGTATGGATTCGGGGCGTCTTCGACGGCACACATTGCATTCACCTCACGGCAGTAACCGGCGGCACCCATCTTGAGCAAACGGAGTCTTTTTCGGGATTGCTCGTTGGGCGGTTGACGAAAGAAGTGATCGAAGAAACTCAGCGGAACTTTCAGGCGATGAATGCCGCGGTTAAGCAGCGCGTGGAAACGAAAACGCCCTGAACGCCCGCTTGTCGCGCGACACTCAACGGTGTCAATGGCCGCAGTCGCTGGTCGGCCACAAGCGGTCATCCGGCGTTGCCGGCCAAATCATCAACAATTTTCGCAATCATGGGGCGGGTGTGGACAGCGATCGGATCTACCCCGGGGGGACCAACTTCGCCCGCGTCGAATGCTAGATATACCTGGTTAAACAGCACGGGCCAAGAGTCTTCTCCCAGCGTAGTAAAGTCGTCGTACACGAAACCGATAACAGCGATCGCGACTGCGTCACAAAACCAGAAGGGAAGTCGGCCCTCATGAAACCCGACAGCCAAATGTCGAGCCATCACGTCGTACGCCTCGCGCCTCGTCGAGCCGGCAATCTCGGTCCAGCGTTCCAAGTCACGCGGCGATAGCAATGGGCTTGGGCATTTTTGCTCATAACGAGATCGCAACTGCTTCATAAAGTCTGCTTGCAGGTCGTCGGGTGATGCAGGGCTCATATGGGCGGTCAGGTTACGTGACCGATGGAGTATAAGGCCGCAGCACGATAGCGTATCGAACGGCCGCTTACAGCGATCTCAGAGGTCCGCTCAGGGTCGAGCTGAGCCGCACGCCAGCAATCTCCGGCGCATCGCTTATCCATTGAGCGTCGTACCGGGTTCGGCCATAAAGCGACGCTCGTTCGACTGCGACATATGGCTGAACTTCGACACGTTCCGGTCATTCGTCCGATTTTTTATCAGATATCCGCGGATTTATCAGGCATCTGTCTGGCGGATCGGCTTCGCCAGTTCGATCAATAGGCTGCGCAGCCACCGATGAGCCGGGTGAGCATCTGTCCGCCGATTCCAGAGAAGATGAAAGGTCACGGGGGCAACCTGAATTGGTAACCGATGGATGCTGAGGCGTTCCAAGACGCTGCAATGTGCTGCGACTCCGTACATCACTGTCGCGATGTAGCCGGTTTCCGCGACCACGATCGGGGCGATGTACGGGTGCGCAACTGAAACACCGATGCGCCGGGCGCGACCGATCTCCGCGAGGACAATGTCAACGACGCCTTTGTCGTCGGCCTCCGGAGAAACAAGGACGTGAGTGGCTGCGACAAAATCATCGACGGTATCGAACGACGATGAAGCAGGCGATCCCGCCCGTGCGATGCCGACGAACGGCTCCTCGAACAGCGGGTGGTGAAGAATCCTCGTCTCGTTGCCTGGCGCTACTCCGATAGCGAGGTCGACGTCCCCGCTATCGAGAAGTGCGATAGCGTCCCGTCGATCGACGAAGGAGCGTGCCCGCAAGTCGATGCCCGGGGCGTCGACGGACAGCCTGGCGGCGAGCTGGGGCAAAAGAAGGTAAGCGGGGTGATCCGCGAGCGCAAGTGTGAACACGTGATTGCTGGTCGCCTGATCGAAAGCCGGCTCCAACTGAAGCGCGGTACGGACAGTTTCCAGCGCCTGTCTAAGCGGAAGCGCCAGATCGCTCGCTCGCGGCGTGGGAGCAAGCCCATGCGAGCTGCGCACAAATAGCTGATCCCCGGTTGCGCTTCGCAATCGGGCGAGGGCCGCGCTCATAGCCGGCTGGCTGATCCCTATACGTGCTGCCGCACGAGTGACATGCCGCTCGGCCATCAACGCGTCGAAAGCGACCAGCAGGTTCAGGTCGAAACCTTCAATATCCATGCGACGAATGATATCAAATAAACATCATTTGTTGGATATATGGCTATGCGCTCCCATAATCAATTCGAAGCTGATCGCTCAGTCTTCTTGAGTAGTTGGTATTCCCATTGACGCGTGGCCACTGCGGCTCACGCGGGATAGTCAAAGCATCGAAGGAGAGTTTGCCGATGTCTGTTCCATCTAACGTCGCGATCGTCACTGGGGCGTCGCGTGGTATCGGTGCAGCGATTGCGCGCCGATTGGCCGAAAGCGGCTTCACTGTGATCGTCAACTATGTTTCGAATAAGGAGGAGGCAGACAACGTTGTCGCCTCCATCACCGTGGCCGGCGGCATCGCACATACCGTCCGGGCCGATATCAGCAAGGCGGATGACTTTGCCCGGCTGTTTGACGAGGCAGAGGCGAAGGCAGGCCCCGTTGCATTGCTCGTGAACAACGCCGGCCTCATGTCTGCAAAGCGTATCGCGGAGGTCGACGATGAATGGTTCGACCGGTTGTTTGCGATCAACGTGCGGGGCACGCTCAACGGCTGCCGCCTCGCCGCGACCCGGCTTGTCGACGGTGGTGCCATCGTCAATCTTTCTACGAGCGTGATCGGCATGTCGCCGCCGGGATACGGTCCGTATTGCGCGAGCAAGGCTGCGGTAGAGGCACTCACGCGCAGTCTGTCGAAGGAACTGGGTGCGCGCGGAATTCGCGTCAATGCAGTGGCACCCGGACCGACCGATACCGAACTGCTCCACGGAGCGAACACGCCGGAACGGACGCAGGGTTTTCGCGACATGACGCCGCTCGGTCGATTGGGCGAGCCCGACGACATCGCCAATGTGATCGCTTTCCTTGGCACGCCCGCTGCGGCGTGGATCAACGGACAGACGATCCGTGTCAACGGAGGCGTCGTCGCATGAGTCAACAGACCATCCTGATTACGGGCGCCGGCTCCGGCTTCGGCAAGGTCATCGCTCTCGAGCTTGCACGGGCTGGGCACATCGTCTACGCGTCGATGCGCGACCTTGGCGGGCATTCAAAAGAACGGGTTGCGGAATTGCGTGCCGTTGCCGACAAGCAAAAGATCGCGTTGCGGCCGGTTGAACTCGATGTTCGGAGCGAGGCGAGCGCGCGCGCCGCTGTTGATCTGATTCTCGCGCGGGAAGGGCGTATTGACGTGGTGATGAATAACGCCGCAATGATGATGCATGGATTGACGGAAGCATTTCGACCCGAGCAGATCGCGGAAATTATCGATCTCAACGCGATCAGCTGGGTGCGGGTGAACCGCGCGGCATTGCCCGTGATGCGTCGCGCCGGACGTGGCCTGCTGATTTATATCGGCAGCGGCATCAACCGGCTTCCTGATCCGTTCACTGGCCCTTATGCGGCCTCCAAGGCTGCCGGCGATGTGCTCGCGGAAGTCATGGGGCTGGAGGTGGCGCGGTACGGTATCGAGACCGTCATCGTCCAGCCCGGTGCCTACACCTCCGGGACTAACCATTTCAAGAATGCGGTGAGCCCGGTCGACGCGGAAGTGGTGTCGCAGTACGACCGTCTTGCTGGTCTTGCGGGAGAACTGGCCGAACGTCTCGACAGAACAAATCTGCCGGACCGGCGTCACGATGTCGAAGAGGTGGCCGAAGCTGTTCGCGACATCGTCGCGATGACTCCGGGTACGCGCCCGAGGCGAGTCGATATCGACCCGCAAGGTCGAAATGTCGGCCGCATCAATGACGTTACCGCCGAACTGCAGCGGGACTACTTCCGTCGGTTAGGTGTCGAGGATCTGCTGCAGCCGGGAGTCGAAGGCGCGGGATCGTTGAGCATCCGATAAACATATATGAGGGTAAGTTAAAGATGTCGAATGAAATAGCAGGCAATGGTGTAAGGGCAAAGGTTGCGGTAGTCACGGGCGGTACACGCGGCATAGGAGACGCCCTGGCGCGTGAATTCGTTGCACGCGGTTTTACCGTGGTGATTACCGGGCGTCGCGCGGATGAAGCCGAGCAGGTTGCGCGAGCTCTTTCGAAAGATGGGGCAAGCGTATCTGGATACCCCGTTGAAATTATTGACGAAGAGTCGGTTGCCCAGTTCGCCCGCTGGCTGAAGGACAGCTTCGGAACGATCGATGTGCTTGTGAATAACGCCGGAGCGCACTTCGATTTCGCGAACGATGTGCTTGCGCCGGACCTGGTGGCTGCGGAGATTGCATTCAGGACCAACGTAATCGGTACGTGGCGAATCACGACAGCGTTGCTGCCGCTGATCGATCGAAACGGCCGCGGCCGTATCGTTAACGTCTCCAGCGATATGGGCTCGTTGAGCCTGCATTACCCGGGGGCACCGGGTTACAGCATCTCTCGTGCGGCGCTGAACATGCTCACGGTGAAACTCGCGGATGCATTGCACAGCGAACGCATTCTGGTCAATGCGGCCTCACCGGGTCATGTGCGAACCGCGCAAGGCGGCCCGGATGCACCGTTGTCTGTCGAGGAGGGGGCAACTGCGGTGATACATGCGGCGCTGCTTCCCGACGATGGTCCTACCGGTCAATTTTTTCGTGAATCCGCTCCGGCGGCATGGTGAACAACATGGCTTCCAGTAACGTTTCGCAGTTAATGCAGCAGTTTTACGCTGCCTTTGAAAAACAGGATGTCGACGCGCTCAGGGCAGTAGTGACCGAAGACTGGCAGGATCTTCCACTCGCGCCGACGCAGACCCCTGGACCCGATGGAGTCGGTCCGGTGTTCGCGATGCTGTCAAACGCATTCGACTCCCTCGAGGTCATCGTCGACGACGTGCTGGTCGATGGCGATCGCGTAGGTGTGCGCGCGCGAATGAGTGGCGTCCATGTGGGCCCGCTTTTTGGTGTGGAGGGCAAACAGGCCAGGTTCAACATTGCGTTGCACGAATTTCACGAGCTTCGCGACGGACGGGTTGCGCGCACGTACCATCTGGAGGATTGGCTCGCGTTCTTTACGCAGGTTGAAGCATTTCCTGGTTCCCCGGGGATTGAGAATCCAGCGTAGCGTGGAGAGTGAGCGGAGCAGAAGGGTGGTCAGGACGAACGAGGCTAAGTCTTCCTGCTCCGCGAATGGAGTCGGCTATAACGTATTACTCATGAATGCAACAACGCTCGACCTTTGAGCCTCATACAGACGAGCCCATGATGCGAGCCATTAACCCGGCTGGACAATCGATTCCCCAGACCTCGCAGGCCATGCTTGTTTCCGGCGATAACCTGCTGTTCATTTCCGGGCAAGTGGCATACGGAGCTGAAGGGGTTATCGGCAGTGATCTCGAGACTCAACTCAACGAGGCGTTCAAGAATCTACAGACCGTTTTGCACGAAGCCGGCGCGACGTTTGAGCATGTGGTGCGTCTAACCATCTATGTGGTCGACTACGATCAATCGATGCTGCCGACAATCCGATCAGTCCGGGGACGCTACGTCAATATGGAACGCCCGCCCGCTAGCACGCTACTCGGAGTCAGCGCGCTGTTCCTTCCCGGAGTACTTGCCGAAGTCGAAGCCGTGGCGACGATTTCGCGGTAGCTCGGTTGGTCGCCGTGGCGCACGATGTAGGTATGTGTCGCCTCGAAATGCGAGCGGTTCGGAACCGGAAACTGGACGTTTCTATTATCTTTTCCCTTGAAGGGCCAACAAGCGTATCACTTTGCTGCCGTCTTCCGGTCCAGCATCAGGGGTTCACTTCACCGTGAGGGCTGAATTTGATCCATAAGGGGAACAACAAGTCTCTCGGAAAGGATTTGCGAGAAGAGGGTCTCATCGTGATGACTGCGTAATTGCCATGCGAACGTGTCCACGGTGGTGGCTCGTCGACAGCAATATTTTCTCCAGTTAATCAAAGGCTGCTTTGGATCAGATAGGAGCCATCAACCAACGGAATAGCCAACGACTGCATCGGGTCGCCTTGTGCCACTCGCATAGATACTGCGCGCGGCGACCCCTTACGTTTGCGTCGGACCGGGTGCGGCCACAACCGGTCGTTCGACATCGCCGCTCAGATCGCTGACAATCTCTTACTCGCACCCGCGCCCACCGGCGCAATTCTGCATCCGAAAGAGCCTTAAATGACTGGAATATCCATCAGGTCCGCAAATATCGACGATGCTCAAATGATCGCCGATTTTCACGTGAAGGTCTGGAGGCACACCTACAAGGATCTTGCGCCAGCGGAAGCATATGCCATCCTCAACGAGCAATATCGTGGCGAGCAGTGGAAGGAAAAACTGTCTTCGAATGACAGCAGCCAGGTCGTGCTCATTGCTGAGATTGACAGTAGAACCGTTGGAATCGGAGCCGCTGGGGAGCCTTCAGAATCGATATTTGACGGCCGCGGCGAGATCAAATTCCTTTATGTCGATCCCGACTTCAAGCGCCGCGGCATCGGCCGCGAGTTGCTTACACAACTCGCGATTCATTTGAGAGAAATGCACTATCAAGGAGCCGCTTTAAGCGTCGTCAAGGGAAACGAACCCGCAATCGCCTTTTACGAGGCGCTAAATGGCCGGCCAGCAGGCGAGTACATCGATCCGGGACCGGTCTGGCGATCGCAAAACATCGTCTTCGCGTGGGACGACGTTGCGAGTCTGATCCCCTGAGAAATGTCACTTGCGCAGACGGCGCAAGTCCCAGCTCTATCGAGCGTTCCTGGAGCCGAGAGCGGCCAACACCGGTAGTGGAGGCCGCAGCGGCGATCGGACTATGAAAACGAAGCGTGCCAAACTCAGTGTGACGAAACGTACGTCGCATCGCCGAACGCTGCCGGAATGGCGAAGCTCTCGCGCATACGCTTCGTCTCCGCCGCTGGCGTCAAGCCAAAAAGCCGTTTGAACTCTCTGCTGAACTGGGACGCGCTCGTGTAACCGACGGCGTGGCTCGCGGCCTCCGCAGTCAAATCCTCGCGGACCATCAACAGGCGAGCCTGATGCAAACGCGTTGACTTCACGTACTGCATCGGCGAAACGTGAGTAATTGCCTTGAAGTGGCTGTGGAAGCTCGGAACGCTCATTCCCGCTTCCTCTGCCAACTGCATCACGTCCAGCGACTGCGCGTAGCCGGCATGGATGAGGCGTAGCGATCTGCCTATCCGGCCGAACTGCCCTCTCATCGCCAAAGCCTCGCGCATCGAGCTTCCTTGCTGTCCGGTGAGCACACGGAAATAAAGTTCGCGCAGCAGGCCCGGGCCTAATACAGCGGCTTCGAGTGGCCGATGCATCGCCTCAAGGAAGCGCAACACGGACGCTTGCATCGCGTCATCCATCGGCGTCGACATCATGCTTTGAGGCGCCTGCACGTGTTCCTTGGCGCCTTCACGATCGATCTGTACGGCCAGTTCAGCGGCCAATGTGAAATCGAGGTGAAGGTACAGCGCGAGCAGCGGGCGCTCCTGGGTTGCCTCGGTTTCCATGCTGAACGGAACAGGCATGGACACGACCAGGTAGTGATGCTCGTCGTACAGATAGAGCTGGTCGCCGAAATAACCTCGCTTGCGGCCCTGACAAACGATCACGATGCCGGGGTCGTAAAGAACCGGCGTGCGTGACAGGGGCCGGTTTGAACGCAAGATGCGGACGCTCGGCAGCGCCGTGAGGTTGTAGCCCTCCTCGGGCGCCAACGCGCGGAGCAACGCAATCACGCGTTTCTGGGTTCCCGAGGAAAGATCCGGATTGTGAGTGGAGGCCCGCTTCGTACTCATAGCTTTAGGCAAGAAAAATAGCGGAATATGGCTTAGCTAGCCCATTCGTTCAGACTAGTATGCATTCTCCAGACACCATTCGGGAGAAGCTTCAGTGGCATTCAGCAAAATTCTGCTCATCACTGGCGTCAGCAGCGGCTTCGGCCGTGCGCTCGCAGGAGAGGCGTTAGCGGCGGGACATAAAGTCGTCGGGACTGTGAGAAGTGCGCAGGCAAAGCGTGATTTCGAGTCTCTGTCCGCGAACGCTGCTTTTGGACGTGTACTTGACGTGACTGACTTCGATGCCATCGAGGGCATCGTGGCGGAAATTGAAGCGAGCGTCGGACCCGTGGACGTTCTGGTCAACAATGCCGGCTACGGGCACGAAGGCATCATGGAAGAATCGCCTTTGTCCGAGATGCGCAGACAGTTCGATGTGAATGTGTTTGGCGCTGTTGCCATGATGAAAGCCGTCCTGCCCTTCATGCGTAAGCGCAGGCGTGGCCACATTCTGAATATCACGTCGATGGGCGGCCATATCACCATGCCCGGAATCACCTACTACTGCGGAAGCAAATTCGCGCTGGAGGGTATCTCTGAGGCGCTTGGCAAAGAGGTCAAGCCTTTCGGCATCGCTGTAACAGCCGTCGCGCCAGGCTCGTTCCGCACCGACTGGGCGGGTCGCTCGATGACGCGAACGCCCCGTTCGATTGCGGACTACGACGCTATCTTCGAGCCCATCCGCAAAGCGCGTGAGGAGAAGAACGGCAAGCAATTGGGAGATCCCCAAAAGGCGGCACGCGCGATGCTCGCCGCAATCGCAGCGGACCGCCCTCCCGCGCATCTTTTGCTCGGTAGCGATGCACTCGGGCTCGTGAGGGACAAGTTGTCCGCGTTGGGAAATGAGATCCGTGACTGGGAGTCTGTTACGGTCTCGACCGACGGCTGAAAGACCGCCGGAGCAGGGAGGCTGTCGCGTACCTGATCCCTCGCCGTCGGGCCCGGAAAGCAGCGGTCCACAACCGGGACATGGTCGTTTGCTGTCGCTCCTCACTATCACAACGGAAACATTCATCGTCCCACTAGTGAAACACCAACGTCTGGAAACGTTGATCTAAACAACGTGGAAAATGTTGAGGTAGCATCATCGAACTCAACAGGGGAGAAAGCGGTGTTTCGGCGAATCAAATCTCGTATAGACGCAATCGCCCCCGCTCTTGCCAGTCTGCTTCTCAGCGATCTTCTGACGATCCTGGCAGACATGGTTGGCTATATCACGCTCCCTTGGTGGATCGTTCATCGGGGCGGTGCACATGACCTTGCGATCTACAGCGTAAGCATTGCCATCACCACGATTTTTGCAATGCCGCTGCTTTCGCCGCTTGGGGACCGATACGCCAAGAGACCGCAGATTGTATGGGGTGTCTGCGCTTTGATGGTCGTTGCCTTTACCCTCGCTACGCTCGCCTCGCTGTCCGACTACCGACTTATGCTCATCGTCTGCATAGGCGTGGCCACCGTAATAGCGAAAGCTTTCATCGATCCGGCCAGCTCCACCATTTCGGCTGAACTTGTTCCGGCGAATCGTTTGGCCGCGGCGCTTCGTCTTCGTAAGTCGACGCAAGCGGCTGGTCGTGCCTTGGGACCGGCACTGGCTGGAGCAACACTCGCCTTGGGCGGTATCGCTGCAACATTCTGGATGAACGGTATTCTGCTTGGCGTCGCTGCCTACGTGACTTCGCAGCTTCCATCCCAGTCTGAGCATAGCGACCACCATCGCGGTTTAGCCCGTTGGTGGGAAGACCTGCGTGCTGGACTGCACGCTAAATGGATCGTCCCGTTGGAGCGCGGCTGGACACTTGTCAACTTCCTCGTATGGATATTCCAGGGGCCGGCAGTCGGCATGCTGATCCCGCTTAAAGTCCAATCACTCGGGCTGTCGGGTCTCTGGCTGGGTGGTTGCGAAGCGGCCTTATCCATAGGTTTGCTACTCGGCAGCTTTCGTGGTTCTGACGCACTGGTAAGCCGGTTCGGCCGATTCAATGTCCGAGTGGGTGCCGCTATGTGCGAAGGGCTGGCACTTGCCGCTTCGGGCTGGGCCCATTCACCAGTCTTGCTAGTACTTGCGCTTACCTGTGTGGGTTTCGCCAACGCATCGATGGGGCTCGTTGGCGCGACTCATCGGTCATTGGCTATCCCGCAGAATTTCCGCGTGCGCATTCTCGCTGCCAGCATGATGACCACACAGATCGCCGGCATTCTTGGGCCGATGATCGCAGGTGCGGCGCTCACGCATTGGGCGGTAAGCAAGGTCTATACATGCTTCGGTCTCGCCACCTGTTTGCTGGCTTTCGGCTTTGTCCTTATCCCTCGATCGCGTGAATTCTTTGCGCTTAATCACGATCAAGTGAAGGATTGGTTTCGTCACGAATATCCCGATGCGTTCAAAACACCTACAGCATCCGCATCGAAACAAACTACGTAGATCGCATCGCGACAGGAACAGAGTGCCATCGGCTCGGCGAATCAAATGGCCGGCTCGACCGACTCCTTTGAATCAACCCGCTTTCACCGGACGCGTCCCCCAAAACAAGGCCGCCTCAATCGCGAAAAATGCAACGAGCGGCGTAATGGCGCCCACCGTCCCCGCGATCTCGCTCCCAAACCGGCTCGTTACATACAGCAGCACGATCATGCTGATCGCCATGCCCGGCGCCCCGAGTCCGCGCATCGCGGCGCTGCGATGGTAGCCGAGCCAGAACGCGGCCCGCGCGACGATCCAGACCACGGTCGTCGCCACGACCGCGCGCATGGACGAGCCGTCGGGACAGTAGGCGGCCAAGCCGAACAGCGATGCCGCAAACACGATGATCTGCTCCACCGTGTTCTGCAGGTATCGTTGATTGATGCGCAACCTGCGTGTCTCGAAGCCCGCCAGCGGATCGAATGCGGGCGAGGTCAATCGTTCGTGCGCTACGGCTTCGACGCCCGTCACCAGGCAGAACAGCACGGCAGCACAGCAGCATTTGAGCGTCAGAAGCATCCGCGCACCGAGGCTGTCCATGCCCGGCAGGGGCGACATCAAAAGATCGATGCCGAGCCAGAGCCCCGAGGCAAACAGCGACGCGACTGCGATGCCGGCAATGCCGACGCTGCGCTGCCGTCGAAAGTCGGACGCGTGATAGGTCGGGTTGGTCATGGATTTTTCCTCCGAGCGTTTCATACGGGGGCATCGGCCTCGGCCAACTGCGGACGGCTATCTTCAGCGTATACATAGCCCAGAAGCAGATTTTTACTTAAACAAAACAAAACCGCCGTACGGCTGCTGGCACCCGTGCACGGGCAAACCCACTCGTTTAGACGAGTGCAATCTTGCCGGTGGCGAGGTCATACATGCCGCCAACAATGTCGATCTTCTTGCTCTCGTAAAGTTTTTGGACGATCGGCGGTGAGCTCTTCAGTCGAGCCATTTGCCGTCGCACGTTCTCGGCGGCCGCGTTGTCCAGCAAGTTGCCGGTCTGCATCTTCTCGGCGGCGATGACGGCCGGCTTGATCGCGGCGATGAGTCCCGGCAAATGACCCGGAAGGACCGCCTTGGCCTTCAGCACTTTGATTGCGGCGTCGACTGCGCCGCATCCGGTATGGCCTAGCACCATGATGAGCGGCACCCCCAGGAACTGGGCGCCGTATTCGAGCGATGCAAGCAGATCCGGGTTTACGATGTTGCCCGCGACGCGTAAAACGAAGAGATCGCCCGGCCCCTGATCGAACGCGAACTCCGGCGCCACGCGCGAATCGGCGCAGCTCAGGATCGTGGCGATCGGATACTGCCCCTGCACACGGGCGGCGCGACCTGATGAAAAGTCGCGCTCGTTCGGCGTGTTGGCGGCGTAGCGCGCGTTGCCATCCATGATTCGCTTCAACGCGTCCGCAGGCGCGATCGAGTTGGGTGGTGGCGATGCGCCGGGTGCTGGCGGCTCGGCCGCGATGGCGGCACCCACGCTCCACGGGAGGAGCGCCGCGAGTGCGCCAGTCTTCAGGAAATCCCGGCGCGATACTTGGGGTTCGTGCTGCGCATCACCACCGACATCACACATTTGAATGCCTCCGTCAGTGCTGGGCGCATCCGGCCGCAAACAGGTGCCTTGTTGCGTCGCAACGCAAATGGCACACCGGTCACCTGCTATGTGCACCTCACGTGGTGGTCCAACGCCACGCGGTAGATCAACCAACTTGCATAGGTCCGAGTCTATACCGTCGCCAGGCGCAGTGTCCGGAAAATCCCACGGCTGCGAAGAGCAGACCGTGATAGCGTATTGCGAACTCAACAGAGTCCGGCATTGTTAGAGGCCCGTCAATATGGCGTGCCCGCGCGTCCCAAATCAGTGGAACTAAGCCGGGACAAACCGACCCCGGGCGTTGACTCGGGAGAGTGTCTGGACGACATCGAGAAGCATGGGTTCCACATTACCGATGCTCACGTTCGCATTACTGACGAGGTAGTTTGATGCCTGCGTTCGCGTAGGCTGCGGTCCGCCTCACGAAGCTCGCCGCGAGCTCACGACCACCGTCCTTACGCGAACGCCACGCGGCGCGACGTCGAAGCCGGCGCGAACGATGTGCCGCCGCTAGCGTCGGCGTCGCCCACCTGGAAGGCCGCGGCCGCGCGTTGCAGGCTCATCGCCTGCTCCTTCAGCGACTGCGCCGCGGCCGCCGCCTGCTCGACGAGCGCCGCGTTCTGCTGCGTCATGCTGTCCATCTGCGTGACCGCGAGATTCACCTGGTCGATGCCGGCGCTCTGTTCCGCCGCGGCCGCCGCGATCTCCTGCACGACGCCGGTCACACGCATGATCGCGTCGCGCGCTTCGTCGATCGTCGAGCCGGTGTTTTCGACCAGCGTTGCACCACTGCCGACGCTGCCCACCGCATGACTGATCAGCTCGCGGATTTCCTTCGCCGCGGTCGCGCTACGCTGCGCGAGGCTGCGCACCTCGCTCGCAACGACTGCGAAGCCGCGGCCCTGTTCACCCGCGCGTGCCGCCTCGACCGCCGCATTCAGCGCGAGGATGTTGGTCTGGAACGCGATACCTTCGATCGTTGCGATGATCTCGACCATGCGGCCCGATTCGCTCGAAATGCCCTTCATCGCCGCGACAGCCTGCGTGATCATGTCGCCGCCGCGGTTCGCGATTTTCGCGGCGCCGGCCGCAAGTTCGCTGGCGGTGCGCGCGTTGTCCGCAGTCTGGCGGACCATCGCCGTCATCTGCTCCATGCTCGACGCCGTTTCCTGCAACGAGGCCGCCTGGCTCTCGGTGCGCGCCGACAGGTCCGCATTGCCGTTCGCGATCTCGTTCGCACCGCACGCGACGTTGTCGGATGCATGCTTGATCTGGCAGATGGTGCCCGTCAGCGCGTCGCGCATTCGCTGCATCACGTGCAGCAGGCTCGACGTGTCGCCGTCGCGCGTGCGAATCGCCACCGTCAGGTCACCCGAAGCGATTGCGTCCGCCACGTTCGCCGCGTAGGCCGGATCGCCGCCGACCGTGCGCGCGATGCTGCGATTCGTCACCGCGACGAGCGTCACGAGCACCGCCGACACCGCCAGGAAGATCGCGCCGATCAGCCACAGCGACGCCATGAACGCAGCGTCGATGTCGTCGACATAGGCGCCGGTCGCGATGATCCAGTCCCACGGCGCATAGCGCACCACGTAGCCGATCTTGCCGAACGCTTGCGCCGACGCCGCGCCCGGATGCGGGAACACGTAGTCGACAAAGCCGCCGTCCGGCGCCTGTGCAGCCGACGCGAACGTCATGTAATGGTGGCGGCCATCGGCATCCGCGCTGCCCGCGAGATCCTTGCCTTCGAGTGCCGGCTTGATCGGATGCATCACCATCTGCGGCTTCGAGTTGATCACGAGGAAGTAGCCGTCTTCGCCGTAGCGGACGCCGCGCAGGCGTTCGAGTGCCTGCTTGCGGGCGTCCGCCTCCGGCAGCGCGCCGCTTTGCGCCAGCGCCGCATACTCCGTCACGATGCCGAGCCCGACGTGCGCGATGTTCGTGAGGTCGTGCTTACGTTCCTCGATGCGCGTCTCGCGCGACTGCCACGCCGCCGATACCGAGACGGCGAGCAACGCGATGAGGCTGATGATCAGCGGCAGCCACAGCTTCTGCGTAAAACTGAGCTTGTGCATCCTGAGTCCTCGTGCAAACGAATGGAAATCGCGCAGGGCTGCCGTGCGAAGTGACATGTGTATGGGCGCGCCTGGTGGCGCCGGTGGACTGTCCGGCGGCCATCCAGGTGGTTCCTGTTCGAGTTATCGGCGGATGCGAGCGAAAGTTTCGTCCTGTGAAACCCTCGGTTAACACCTTGCCGCTGCCTCCACCCCGGCTTCGTGCAGAAAATTCGACAATGCCGTACGCGAAAGCGGATCACACACGACGGTCACGGTCTCCGCTGTAAGATCGAGCCGTTTTATCGTGCGGCGAAATAACTGACCTGAATCGCGTGCGGTCAGGAACGCAAAGCCCGCATCCAGCGCCACCACCCTGCCTGCGCCGAATTGGCGTGGAACCGTCCCCCTGAGACTGCCGGACAGTTGAGAGGCGCATAATCCTGGATGAACCGCGTTCCTTTTGGTCGGCGGACGCGCCGCAAGCGGCACGCCCCTTACCTGCAACGCTGGTGGACTGACGAGTATCCTTAATCCAAAGGAGTTCGAAAATGACACTGAACGGCGCGGCTCCAATCGAACCAATCAACATTGGTCAATTGAGCATTCAGTACCTGGTCGATGGAACTGCCACGGGCGGGATGGGTGTTTTCGAAATGACGGTGGGGCCTGGTTCACAAGTCCCACCGCCACATAGCCACACGCGTAACGAAGAGTGCGTCTACGTGCTGGAGGGCATGCTTCGGTACTCGGTCGACGGGGTTGTCCGAGACCTGGTACCGGGAGAATGGATGTTTACTCCGCGCGGGTCGGTTCATCACTTTAGCAACCCGCACAATGACACGGCCCGCGCGCTGATCGTTCTTACGCCCGACATAGGTGCCCAGTATTTTCGTGATGTCGGGGCAATCGTAAGCGCCGGCGGGCCGCCCGACCGCTCAAAGCTTATCGATGTCATGTCAAGGTACGGATTGGTGCCGGCGGCACCACCACCATCGCCTTAGCGAGCGTGGTCCATCCGGGACTCGACTAACGGAAGCCGTAGACCAGGACCTTTTTCCCCTCAAAGCTTTCTTGCACACCTTGCTCGCAATCCGGTGGACACACTGCTTGGCCGTCCATGCTGGCGCCTGCCACAGTGACCGCCCTGTAGACAACGGATTCGACGAGCGTCCCGTCGGCAGCGACGACGATGTTCAGATCAGTCTCGACGCCGGCCGGCACGGCTCCACCGGCGATATAGACGATTTTCATCGTGCCGGTGCAATCGGAGTTCACCGTGTAGGTTCCGGTCTGGTTCGGATTAAATGTAGTCTGCCCCCCTTTCGGCAGACCGCCGATCACCCCGAAGTCGGTGCGCGTAAAACCGCCTGCGCCGTCGAACGTCACCAGGGCGACGTCATCAAGGATCGACGGTGCGGCGTACGGATGAAACGTACCATCGGCAGATTTCTTCAATCCAAGTATCTCACCGTGACCGACAAAACTAAACGATCCCCTTAGCGTTGCGTTCGAGCAAAGGCCGCCGCGGTCGCCGCGGTCGCCGGCGCCGCCGGCCTGCGCGGCGCCACTGAGCGAGAGAAGTACAACGGCGAGTGCTGACAAAGTGCCTAAATGCTTGATCTTCATGGTCATCCCCTTGTTACCGAACCAGGCACGTAACATCACAGCGCGCAGCGGGCTATTGCCTGGCGAGATGAGGCGCCCAATTCAAACAAATGAAATAAAAAGCGGTCGCAGTGTTACCGGCTGCCGCCGTTTGCCGAGCAAGCGATGAGAGAACGAGAGGCCGTCGGTGCGACCGCCTGTTCCCGAGCGTGAGGCGAGAAAGCCCATGCGTGGGCCAATGTAATGAATGGCGAAACTCTTCACCAGGCAGTCAATTTTCGCCCGGTGTCGGCAGACACGTGCGGAAAGGGCGCACGAAAGTCCGCGCAATTGTGACGTCGAGGGTCAGCCATGCTTTAGAGTCGCATAGCAAAAAGTAGCGTAGTCCACGCTATTCGCAGATGCCAGATGAAGATCGGACAAAAGGCAGGCGCATTCAGCATTGCGCGGTGCGAATGATGAACTATCGCGCTTGGCCCGACACTCGATCGCGGTTTGAGACCTGGCCGCGAGGCCCGGATGTGGCGCCGCGCTCGTCCGCTGTGGTGCCTGACAAGCGGCCTGATAAGACGCGCCGAAAAATGTCGAGCAACGCAATGAAAAGAAAAGTGGCCGGCACGCCTAACGCCGCATCGTGCAGGCGGCGTGTAGTCAAACCGCCCACCACGGCGCCGAGCGCGAAACTGAGGCTGATCGTGCCGAGTACGACCGCCTCGCGTAAGCCGGCGGGGTCGCGTTTCGGTATCGTCGATTCGAAAAATAGCTGGATGCTCCGCCGCAAATTGCCGGTGGTCATGACCGACGTATAGGTCACCGTTCCGGACTGCATGAAGAACATCGTTTGCAACGTCGCGACGAACGAAATGCCGGGTATCAACCAGAATTCGGGCAGCCCTTTCAGCGCCGCTGCCGCTAGAAACACGATTTCGAATATGAGTGCAGCGATGGCCGGCTGACGGACCCAGCGTGGCGTCATCAATTGCAACAGACGCGCCGCCAGAATTCCGCATGCAAAGCCGACGAGCGGCGAAACATGTCTCGACGCCTGGTGCCAGTCACCGGCGGCCAGATTGACTGCCATCAGCACGATATTGCCGGTCATCGAGTTGGCGAAGACCTTGCCGTGTCCCAGGTAGGTGAACGCGTCGAGAAAACCGCCCGACAACGTCAGCAACACTGCCACATTCAAATGCGCCTTTGCCGCTTCCATGTCCATCGAGCGCATCATTTCTCGAAGATTCATTTGCTTTCCTTTAGAGCATTCAGGATTGGGCAGTCCGCTCGGCAAGGTCGCCGCATTGCGGGCCGCGCCGTGATAAATATCAGATGACGTGGTTTGTCCGGCGCTGCAGGAAGATCATCTATTGCACGTATTGCCTGCCTGGGCTTCGGTCGTTGCGTTGACGTCCGATGACCGCATTTCATCAACGGGCCGTTACCTACGGGTTTCAGTCATGAACGGGTTCGGTTGCAATTGAAATGAGGCGGTCGCTTCACTCCGTTTCATTTGTAACTTTGGGCGAGCGCAATGAAACAGTGGCGAGACGGGCAGCCGCTTTAATACGTCATACAGTGCTGCGGCGAGCTTGCCTCGCCACCTCGCAGTCGCTTGAAAAGGGGTATTGGGACGATGGAAACCAAAACAGATATTCTCGTAATCGAAGACGATCCGTTCATGCGCGATCTGATTGCGTTGTCGCTGCGGGATGCCGGATATCGCGTCCTCGAGTGCAATGCGGCGCACGCGCGACGTCTTGACGAAACGGTCTCTGCGAAGGTCGTCGTCGTCGATCTGAATGTGCCGAAATCCGGTTCGATGGAGACCATCAATGCACTGCGCGCGCGTTTTCCGCAGGCATCGATCGTGGCGATTTCCGGTTACTTCAGGGGCGGCCCTGCGATGGCCGACGCGGCCATCCGGCAACTTGGAGTGGAGCAGGCACTGGCGAAACCGTTCGGAGGCAACGAGCTCGTCGCGTCAATCAAGACGCTGCTCGCGCCGTTGTCCATGAATGAACCTCGATGAGGCGGCTTGACATGACCGATACGGAACGGGCGAGACAAAGTTTCGCGTGGCCGGGCAGATACCGGCTCATCGCGCTAGGCGGCGGTCTGCTGATCGTTTTGCTGTGGATCGGCGCGGCGACCGACATCATGCGCTCCCGCCGGCTCACGCTCGCCTACAACGACCACGAGCTGTCGAGTCTCGTGAGCGCGCTCGCGGAACAGACTGCGCGCTCGCTGCAGGGCGTCGAATTCATCCTTGGCCGTACTTCCGTGTGGGCGCTCGATCCGGCGCGCACCCAATTATCGCCCGATGAGTCCCGCGCATTTCTGCGTCAGGAAATCGACGGTGTACCGCAGATTCGTCAACTCGAGATTTTCGATGCGGCCGGCAACCGGGTCGCGACAACGCTAACGGCGCCAAAACCCGTCAATGTCACAGGCCGAACGTACTTCCAGCAACTACAGCGCGCGCACGGCGATGCACGGGCGATCAGCGAGCCCATTGTGAGCCTCGCAGACGGAAGACCGACTTTCGCTCTCGCACGGCGGCTTGAAGACGCACAAGGTCAGTTCAGAGGCGTCGTGGTCGCGCTGGTCGAAAACGAGTATTTCCGCAACTTCTATGAACAGGTCAATCTCGGTCCCGGCACCTCGATCCGCCTGCGGCGCATCGACGGAACACCGGTTGTCGTGTTCGAAGGACAACCGGCGGACCACCCGTCGCGGCACGTGCGTTTAGCGCAGCGAGCGGTAGTCGGTTTTCCACTGAGGGTTGAGGTTACCCGCGACGAAGCGGTGGCACTTGCAACGTGGCGCACGTCGACCATCGATGAACTGATTGGCGCGGCTGCACTCTCGTTGTTCGTCGCGGTGCTCGCCATCGCGCTCGTCAGGCAGGTTCGGCGCCTCGCCCGGGTCAATCGCCAGTTGCAGTCCAGCCAGCAACACTGGCGAGTCGTGTTCGAGAATGCGCCGGCGGGCATCATGCTGCTGCGTCCGCACGGCTACTATCTGAGCGCCAATCCCGCATTCCAGCGCATGATCGGGTATACGGCGGCCGAACTCGCCGAATTGACGGCTGCGGATATCTCGCATCCCGACGACATCGAGCTCACGCAACGGTTCATCGACCAGTTGATGCGCGGCGAACACGACAGCTTGCGTTTCGAGAAGCGCTATCTCCATCGCGACGGGCATGTGGTCTGGACCGATATGAACGTTGCCCGCCTCACTGTCTCGACGGAGTCCCCGGATCGTTCATCGCCGCAACTCGAGGACGTGGTCGTCGCCACCGTGGAGGACGTGACGCAACGCCGTGAGGACGAAGCGGCGCGTCGCCAGCTGGAAAGTCAGCTCCGGCAGTCGCAGAAGCTCGAAGCGCTCGGCACGTTCGCGGGCGGCATCGCTCACGACTTCAACAACATCCTGGGGGCGATACTCGGCTATGGCGAGCGCGCCCTGGATGCGATCGGGGAGGGCACGCCGGAGCGGCGCTATATCGAGCAGGTGCTGAATGCCGGCGATCGCGCACGATCGCTCGTCGAGCGAATTCTGACTTTCAGCCGCAGCGGAATCACCACCCGGATGCCGGTTCATCTCCAGCCGGTGGTCATGGAAACCATTGAACTCCTGAAGGTGCGGCTGCCGGAAACCGTTCAACTCGAGGTTCGACTCGATGCGCGGGATGCGTTCGTAGCCGGCGATCCTGCGCATATGCACCAGGTCGTCATGAACCTGTGCAGCAATGCGATTCACGCGATGCCGGACGGCGGCACCCTCCGCGTCGAACTGGCGCTGCAGCACCTCGATACTCCGCGATCGCTATCGCACGGCGCTGTCGGTTCGGGCGAGTTCGTGCGGCTCACGGTGCGCGACAGTGGTGTCGGCATTTCCCCCGATCTGCTCGAACGCATCTTCAATCCTTTCTTTACCACGCGCAAAGCCGGCGAAGGCACGGGGCTGGGTCTTTCACTTGTCGAGGGCATCGTTCGGGAATACAGCGGCGCGGTGGACGTGCGAAGTGTCGTCGGAGCGGGCACGCACTTCGACGTCTATCTGCCGGTGATCGACGCAGTGGCCGTATCGGTTGGTCAGCGCGAAGCGGCTTTGCCGCATGGCGACGGCCAGACGGTGCTGCTCGTCGATGACGAAGAGGCGCTCGTCGCTCTCGGCGAAGAAGTCCTCGCGGAACTGGGCTATGAACCGATCGGTTTCGTTTCGAGCGAAGCGGCGTGGCAAGCGTTCAACGCGAGTCCTCAGCGCTTCGATGCGGTGATCACCGATCAGACCATGCCGGGTATCACGGGACTCGAACTGGCCACACGCATTCGCGCGGCTCGCCCTGACGTTCCGGTAATTCTTGCCAGCGGGTATAGCAATGCCGCCCTGGAACGCGACGCGAAAGCGGCCGGCATCGCCGATGTGCTGCGCAAACCGCTTCGGCAAGCCGATCTTGCGTGGGCGATGAATCGCGCGCTTTCGCAGCGGGACAACGAAAGGGCTGGATGATGTGTGATCGGCTACGGACTGGGAAGCTACGCCAGCAGTTCGCGACGCGGTGATTTCAGTTTATTGATTTGAGAAGCGGAGAACGTGCTTTAGCTCGTTCGTCCGGGTCTCACCAGAACCAGAGGCATTGTCAGTCATGAACCTTCGGCACCTGCAATTCTTCGTCATACTGACGGACGAACTGAATTTCAGCCGCGCTGCAGAACGTCTTCACGTCGCGCAGCCGGCGTTGAGCCGGCAGATCAGTTTGCTGGAACAACGCCTCGGTGCACAACTGTTCGACCGCAGCGGCCGTCCGTTGAGGCTGACGGAAGCGGGGCATTATTTCAGTGCCGAGGCGCGTCAGCTACTGGCCAGCTATGAGCGAGCCACGCTCGCCACGCGTGAGATAGGGTGTGGCAAACGGAGTTGGCTAGGCATTGGCTTCACGCGCTCGGCGATGTATAGCGTGTTGCCCACAGCGCTCAAGGCCTTCGACCGCACTCATCCTGATGTCGAACTCAAACTGTTCGAGATGCTCACCGAAGAACAGGCAGATGCGCTGCATGAACACCGCATCCACGTCGGCATTGGACGGCAGGCGCAAACCGCAGCAGGGTGTTCCTCGCTACTGCTGCTGCGTGAACGCGTGATGATTGCACTGTCCCACGATCACCCGCTGGCGGGCAACAAGGCCGTGCGCATTGCGCAGCTGGCGCAGTCACCGCTTGTGCTCTATCCGAAGCATCCCAACGCCCGCTTCTCGCGCTTTATCGAATCGTTATACCTGGACGCGGGAGTGACGCCCCGCGTCGCGCACCATGCCTATGAGATTCAGACCGCAATTGCGCTGGCGGGGGGTGGACTTGGTGTCACTTTCGTCGGTGAATCGGTTGCGCGCCATCGTCGCCCGGATGTGGTCTACCGGCCGCTGCAAGGCGTCGGCGCGTCCCGGACCACCACGCTGACAGCGAGTTTCCGGAATGACGATCTCACGCCCCATTTGCATGCATTCCTTAAAACGCTGGCGCCTCACGACAGCATTCCCGGCGCGCCGGCACCCAACTCTATAAGAAAAAAGACATAGAAGCATAACAAGCTGGTCTTGGACCGTCCCCCGACGGATTCGTAACATGACCCGACGTATCCTCCGTCGCGAACCGACGTCGAGACGGGCACGTGCGGGCAATCAGTCGATCTTTATTTATTGGAGAATTGCAATGTCGATGACCGTAGCGGAGCAGTTTGTCGAGGTACTGGTGGCGGCAGGCGTCAAGCGGGTGTACGGCATCGTTGGCGATAGCCTCAACGGCTTGACCGACGCGATCCGCCGTCACGGCGGGATCGAGTGGATCCACGTGCGGCACGAAGAAGTTGCCGCGTTCGCCGCGGGTGCCGAAGCCCACCTGACGGGTTCGCTCACGGTCTGTGCCGGCAGTTGCGGGCCCGGCAACCTGCATCTGATCAATGGCCTTTTCGACTGCCATCGCTCGGGGGTTCCAGTGCTGGCGATCGCCGCGCATATTCCGTCTCGGGAAATCGGCAGCGGCTACTTTCAGGAAACCCATCCGGAGTCGTTGTTCAAGGAGTGCAGCCACTACTGCGAACTGATCTCGAGCGTCAACCAGATGCCGCGCACGCTCGAGACCGCGATTCGCGAGGCGACCGGCAAGCGCGGCGTGGCGGTGGTCGTTATCCCGGGCGACGTCGCGTTGCAACAGGCGGTTGATGCGCCACCGCCCTCGGCCTTGGGTCTGTTGCCGCCGCAGGCAGTCGTCACGCCGGCCGAAGCCGATCTTGACCGGCTGGCCGCGATGCTCAACGGGCAGGGCCGCGTGACCATGTTGTGCGGGTCGGGTTGCGCGGGTGCGCATGATGAGGTGGTGGCGCTGGCCGAGCGGCTCAAGGCACCGATCGTGCACGCGTTGCGCGGCAAGGAGCACGTCGAATGGGACAACCCGTACGACGTAGGCATGACCGGCCTGATCGGATTCTCATCGGGCTACTACGCAATGCTCGATTGCGATCTGCTGCTGATGCTGGGAACGGACTTTCCCTATAGCCAGTTCTATCCTCGCAAAACGGGCACGCGCATCGTCCAGATCGACATCCGCCCAGGTAATCTCGGGCGCCGCACGCCGATCGATCTGGGCATTGTCGGCGACGCGAAGGCGACGCTCACGGCGCTCATGCCGAAACTGCAGGAGAAGACCGACGCCGCGCATCTTACGCAGGCGCAGCAGCATTACCGGAAGGCGCGCAAGGATCTCGACGCGCTGGCGCAGAGCAGTGCCAGGAAGTCGTTGATCCATCCGCAGCAGGTTGCCAAAGCCATCAGTGACCATGCAACGGAAGACGCGGTGTTTACCTGCGATGTTGGCTTACCGACGGTATGGGGCGCGCGCTACCTCGCGATGAACGGTAAGCGCCGGCTGATAGGGTCGTTCTGGCACGGCTCGATGGCCAACGCCATGGCGCAGGCGATCGGCGCACAGGCGGCCTTTCCCCACCGCCAGGTGATCTCCATGTCGGGCGACGGCGGTTTCGCGATGCTGATGGGCGATTTCCTGAGCCTTGCGCAACTCGGCCTGCCGGTCAAGGTGGTGGTCTTCAACAACGGCGCGCTCGGCTTCATCGAACTCGAACAGAAGTCCACGTCGTTCGTGCCGATCGGCACCGAGCTGAACAACCCGAATTTCGCCGCGATGGCCGAAGCCGTGGGTATCCGCGGTATCCGCCTTGAAAAGCCAGACGATGTCGAGCCCGGCATCGCCGCGGCGTTCGACCACAACGGTCCGGTGTTGATCGACGCGGTTGTCAACCGGATGGAGCTGGCGATGCCCCCCGCGGTCAACCTCGAAATGGCAAAGGGGTTCTCGCTTTATATGGTCAAGGCAATCCTGAACGGACAAGCGGACCAGGTGATCGATCTCGCGCAAACCAACCTGTGGCGCTAGGGGAGTGAAATGGACACCACCGCACTCATGCTGTCGAGACTGCAATTCGCCTTCACCGTATCGTTCCACATCGTCTTCCCGTCGTTCACGATCGGACTGGCGGCGTGGCTGACGGTACTCGAAGCGCTGCATCTGATCACCGGGCGGCCCGCGTACCGCCGGGTATTCGACTTCTGGCTGAAGATCTTCGGGATCGCATTTGGCATGGGCGTGGTCTCCGGGATCGTGCTGGCTTTCGAGTTCGGCACGAACTGGAGCGAACTCTCGCGGCTTTCGGGGCCGATTCAGGGGCCGCTGTTGTCCTATGAGACTTTTACGGCCTTCATGCTGGAGGCGTCGTTTTTCGGCGTGCTGCTGTTCGGCAAGAGCAGGGTGAGGCCGGGCTTCTACCTGTTTTCCACCGCGATGGTCGCGCTCGGCACGACGCTCTCGGCGTTCTGGATCATGGTGAACAACAGCTGGATGCAGTATCCGGTGGGCTACATCATCCAGGGTGGCGTCTACGTGCCGGACGACTGGTTGAAGATCATCTTCAGCCCGGTTGTCTGGGTACGGTTTCCTCATATGTTGCTGGCGGCTTATGTTACTGGGGCGTTTTGTGTGGCCGCAACCGGTGCGTGGTACACGCTGCGCAGGATGTGTCCAGCCGAAGCACGCATCATGCTGCGCATGGGTCTTCTGCTCGCGGCGATCCTCGTACCGGTGCAACTGCTATTCGGACATCTGGTCGGTGATTATGTGCACCGCTATCAGCCCATCAAGTTTGCAACGATCGAGGCGCGCTGGCACGACGAACAACCCGCATCCGAAGTTCTGCTTGCGTGGCCCGATGCCGCCCACGAAAAGAACGACTATGCGATTTCGGTGCCGGTGCTGGGTAGTCTGATTGGGTCGATGACGCTCGATTCGAAAGAGGTCGGTCTCACCGACTTCCCACGCAGCGAGCGTCCGCCGATCGTCATTCCATTCTTTGCATTCCGGGTCATGGTGGGGTGCGGTCTCATCATGCTGCTCGTTGCGTGGGGCGGCACCTTGCTATCGCTCAAGGAGCGCCTGCTGCAGCGGCGCGCGCTGCTGTGGACGGTATTCCTGTGCTTTCCGCTGCCTTTCATCGCGACGCTCACCGGCTGGTTTACCGCGGAGGTGGGACGGCAACCGTGGACCGTCTATGGGCTGCTGCGCACCGCTGACGCGCTTACGCCGTTCCTGACGCCGCGCGCAGCCGCGGGTTCGTTGCTGGTCTTCTGTGCGACCTACGTCTTCATCTTTGCCTTTGGCACGTTCTACATTTACAGGCTGCTCAAAGGAGGACCTGCCGAAGATCTGCTGCACACGCCGCCTGCTGCCTTGCCGAACCGTCCGCTTTCAGTGGCGACGGATCTGTCGTCGACGGTCAAATGATCTGGGAGACGCTCAAATGATCCTCTACTGGTCGCTGATACTCGCCTTTAGCATCTTGCTGTACGTGTTGCTCGACGGTTTCGACCTCGGTGTCGGCATGCTGTTCGGCCTGACCCGGGACGAAACGCGACGGCGCCATATGCTGGCTGCCGTGTCGCCGCTGTGGGACGGCAACGAGACGTGGCTGATCGTAGCCGGCGTCGTGTTGTGGGGGGCCTTCTCCGTCGCCTACTCGTTGCTGGTCTCCGCCTTCTATGTGCCTGTGATGCTGATGCTCGCCGGCCTGATCTTTCGCGGCGTCGCCTTCGAGTTCCGTGGCAGGGCTCGCCGTACGCGGGCGATCTGGGACGTTGGCTTCGTATTGGGTTCGCTCGTCGCCGCCTTCATGCAGGGCGCAATGGTCGGCGCGCTGGTCAAAGGGCTGCCGGTCGTCAACGGCCGCTTTACTGGCGACGTCATGACGTGGTGCAGCAGTTTCTCGGCACTGTGCGGTGTGGCGTTATGCGCCGGCTACGCTCTGCTCGGTGCGAGCTGGGTTGTCAGGAAATGCGAGGCAGACGCGCGCGACGCTGCGTATCGTGCGATTGCACCCTTGCTTCTGGTGGTGCTCGTTCTGCTGATCGTGCTGTTCTTTCATGCACTTCATGAAAACCTCGCGATCATGCACCGCTGGCTCGATCGCCCCTATCTTTTCCTTGTGCCGTTGATCGCGCTCTGCGCCATCGTAGGCACTCTAACGGGCGTCAGACGGCGCCGCGACGACCAGCCGTTCCTCATGATCGTGCTGCTGTTCATCTGCGCGTACGCGATGCTGGCTATCTCGTTCTGGCCGTACATGGTCCCGTTCTCGCTCACTGTGGCAGCCGCCGCGAGTCCGCATGCCAGCCTGGCCTTCATGTTCTGGGGAGAGGGTCTGTTCATCTACCCGTTGATGCTGGGCTATACGGCCTACAGTTATCACGTCTTCAAGGGCAAGGTCGACCTGACTTCAGGACACTACTGACACGCGGATGGAAGCGCCGCGCCGGATTACGGATGTAACTCAACCTGTGTGATTTGCAATCTGGCGGCAACCGCAGGCCAGGAAACTTGAGCACAAGACGAGTTCAGCCGCTTCATCCCACTGGAATTCATCCCGCCACCGGAGACACCATGAAAGTCGCCTTGTTCGTTCCATGTTTTATCGACGCCTTCTTTCCGGACGTCAGCGTCGCAACACTCGAGCTTCTCGAGCGTTTTGGTTGTGATGTCGACTTTCCACTCGAACAGACCTGCTGCGGACAGCCGATGGGCAATAGCGGTTGCGAGAAAGACGCTGCTGCCACTGAAGCGCTGTTCGTCAAGAACTTCTCCGGCTACGACTACATCGTGGCGCCGAGCGGGAGCTGCGTGCACCACGTGCGCGATCATATGACGGCCGTCGAATCGACAGCGCAAAGCAGGGCAGTGCGTGCCAATACCTACGAGTTAGTCGAGTTTCTGCACGACGTGCTAAAGGTCGACGCACTTCCGTGGGCCGAGTTTCCCCATAAGGTCGGGCTGCATAACAGTTGCGGAACGCTGCGATCGTTGCGCACCGCGAAGATGTCGGAGATTGAGGAGCCGTTCTTCTCGAAACCGCTATCGCTGCTGAAGAAAGTCAAGGGAATCGAGTTCGTTATGCCTGCCCGGCCTGACGAATGCTGCGGATTCGGCGGCACGTTCTGCGTGACTGAGGAACCCGTCTCTGCGCGGATGGGCCAGGACAAGGTGCGCGATCACAAGCAGGCCGGCGCCGAATACATCGTATCTGCCGATTCGTCGTGCCTGATGCACCAGAAAGGCTGCTCGGAACGGCTCGGCCTTGATCTGAAGTTTATCCATATCGCCCAGATTCTCAATGGAGCCCGCTCATGAAACGTGTCGACCACGTAAAGGCGTCGCGCGAATTTATCGCCGACGAAAAGCACATCGAGTTCCACGACAAACGCCTGTGGACCCTGCGCACCTTGCGGGACGAGGCCGCGCACGGCATCGAAGAATGGGAACAATTACGCTCGCTTGCATCAGGGATCAAGGAACATACGCTGACGCACCTCGCCGACTACCTCGAAGAATTCGAGCGCAACGCGACGAACAACGGCGTGATCGTGCACTGGGCGAAGGATGCGGAAGAGCACAATCGCATCGTGCACGAGATTCTCGAAAGCCACGGCGCGAAGACGCTCGTCAAAAGCAAGTCGATGCTGACGGAAGAATGCGGAATGCGCGAGTACCTCGAACCGCGCGGCATCACGGTCGTGGAAACCGACCTGGGCGAACGGATCCAGCAGCTCGATCACCAGCGCCCCGCGCATATCGTCGTGCCGGCGGTTCATAAGCTTGCATCGGACGTCTCCAGAGTGTTTGCGAAGACACTCGGAACCGACCCGGACAACGACGACGTGCATTACCTTGCCGAAGCGCAGCGCGATGCGACCCGGCCGCTGATCCTGAACGCCGAAGCCGGGATGACCGGCTGCAATTTCGCGGTCGCGGAAACAGGCGGTATCACGGTGTGTACGAACGAAGGCAATGCCGATCTCAGTGCAAACGTGCCGTCGCTGCATATTGCATCGATCGGCATCGAGAAGGTGATTCCGAAGCTCGAGCACCTCGGGGTATTCATTCGCATGCTGTCGCGCAGCGCACTCGGCTCGCCGATCACGCAGTACACATCGCACTTCCGCGGCCCGCGCAGAGGCGGCGAAATGCACTTCGTGCTGGTCGACAACGGCCGCTCCGCACGGCTTGCAATGGACGACTTCTGGTACTCCCTGAAGTGCATCCGCTGCGGCGCCTGTATGAATACGTGTCCGGTTTACCGGCGCAGCAGCGGCCTGAGTTACGGCGGAGTTTACTCCGGGCCGATCGGTGCGATTATCAATCCGACCTTCGATCTGAAAAAATACAGCGCGCTGCCGTTTGCTTCGACAATGAACGGTAGCTGCACGAACGTTTGCCCGGTCAAGATCAACATCCACGAACAGATCTACAAGTGGCGCCAGATTGTTGCCGAGCAGCATGAGCTGCCGTTCGTGAAGACGCAGGCAATGAAAGTCGCGGGGAAAGTGCTGGCCGAGCCGGCACTGTACCGCGCGGCGATCAAGGCAGCGGACACCGCTGTTGCGAAGTTGCCGCGTGCCTTCATCTACAACCCCTTTAATGCGTGGGGCAAGCAACGGGAAGTGCCGGATGCGCCCGAGCAAACCTTCCGCGACTGGTACCTGAAAAACAGGAAAGCAAAATGAGCAGCCGAAACGCCATTCTCGCAAGTCTGCGCAGCGCGCAGCGCACGCCGGCCACGCTACCCGACGTGCCCATGTTCGATGCCGGCCTGCCACCGGCACTGGAAAAATTCAAGGAAACGTTCGCCAGCATGGGTGGCATCTGGGCGGACAGGTCCGCGGACGGTGATCTCGAAGCGCAGATCCGCGCGCGCTTTCCGGACGCGAAAGTGATCTGCTCGGCCGTGCCCGAAGTGGCGGGTACCCGACGCATCGAACCGGTCCGCGATCCGCACGAACTGAACGATGTCGATGTCGGCATCGTCCGGCCGCTGTTTGCGGTCGCCGAAACCGGGTCGATCTGGCTCAGCGAAGCGCAGTATCAGGTCAATGCGCTTGGCTATCTATCACAACACCTCGTTGCGTTGCTGGATCCAGCCGACATTGTCGGTAATCTGCACCATGCGTATCACCGGTCCGACTTCTTTGCTGTGAATTATGCGGTACTGATGAGCGGACCTTCGGCGACCGCTGACATCGAGGGTGTCCTGATTCGCGGGGCACAGGGGATTCGGTCTTTAACGGTGATTCCGGTGGCGCGTGGGGCAGGCTGACGGATGCTGGCGCGCGTGGATGCTCTCGTCTTCATATGAACGTTGATCCGGCGGTGCGCGCAAAGCCCAGCGGTTGTGGCGGCAGGACGGCGCTTATGAGGCCGCTGCGCTCAGTTTGTCGACGCTCGCTGCGAAGATGTAGCCGGCACCGCGTTCGGTCTTGATGTAGGCAGGATGCGATGGATCCTCTTCAATCTTGCGGCGCAGCCGGAGAATCTGGACATCGATCGACCGGTCGTACACGTCGTCGTAAAGCCGGCTCGCTTCGAGTAGCTGCTCGCGCGTGAGAATCCGGCCCGGAGAAGCGAGAAACGCGTTGAGCAGGCAGAACTCGCCATTGGTCAGCTCGACGCGCTTGCCGTCCGGCGATGTCAGCCGGCGCGTGCCGATATTCAGTTCCCATCCGGCGAAGCGGTACGCGCGCGCGTCGACCTGACGTCCTGTCAGCGACTGCGTGGCCGCTGTGCGCCGCAACACCGTGCGGATGCGAGCCAGCAGTTCGCGCGGGCTAAATGGTTTGGTCAGGTAGTCGTCGGCGCCGAGTTCGAGTGCCATGACGCGGTCGGCCTCGTCGAGGCGGCCTGATACAACGATGATGGGCAGCGATGACTGCTCGCGTAGCCGACGCGCGATTTTCATCCCATCCTCGCCCGGCATCCGCAGATCGAGGACGACCAGGTCGATCGCGTATTCCGCCAACGCGGCGGTCATTTCCTGGCCGTCGGCGGCGACGGTCACCTTTAAGTCGTTGTCCGTCAGATACTCGCAAATGAGATCGCGAATGGCTGGATCGTCGTCCACTGCAAGCACATGTGGAAGATTAGGCTCGCTCATCACCTGAAGCCTCGTTGCAAAGCGGGAACGCGGCGCTGTCGTGCTGCCACGTGCGGCGGACTAGCGATCGCCCGGCGGATGGCACATTATAGCGACGGATTGACGCGAGCACAGAACCCGTCGCGGACCGGGCCGAGCGATAGTCCGTCAGCATCACGAGCCCGTGCGTTAAAAATGGGTGCTGCCTGCTAAGGGCGAGCGGCCATCGATCCGGCGCTGAAAAAATCAGACTTGCACGCGTCCACCATCAACGAACAGTTCTATCCCGGTGATATAGCTGGCATCGTCGGAGGCGAGAAAGGAAACCGCCTTGGCGATTTCATCGGTGCTGCCGACACGGCCAAGCGGTGTCGTTTCGGCAACCTCCTTGCAATAGGCTTCGATCTGTTCGTCGGTCAGCTTGAGTTCGGTCTTGTACGCAGGCGTGACGACGACACCAGGCGCGACCACATTGACGCGGATGTCGCGACCTTTGAGATCCGATGCCCAAGTGCGTGCGAAGGAGCGCAATGCAGCCTTGGTGGCGGCGTAGACACCGAATGCCGGTACACCTTGTACCGATGTGATCGATCCTGTAATCACGATGGCGCTGCCGGCCCGCATGAGCGGCAATGCGCTCTGCACGGTTAGCAAGGTGCCTTTCACGTTGATGTCGAAGTACTTGTCGAATTGTGCTTCGGTGATCGCTCCAAGCGGGGTGAACTCTCCGCCGCCCGCATTGGCAAAGAGGATATCTATCCGTTGATGTTCCGCAGACACCGCGTCGACGACTCTCTTAAGGTCTGCGGCCGACGAAATGTCGCCGCGAATCGCGCGCGCCCCGTGCCCGATTTCAGATATCGCCGTGTCTAATTCCGCCTGGCGTCTACCGGTGATAAACACCGTTGCACCTTCGCGAGCGAGGCGCTTGGCGGTAGCGAGGCCGATTCCGGTGCTGCCGCCGGTTACGAGCGCCACCTTTCCCGCATGCTTGGTCGAATGGATGTTGTCGTAGAGGGACGTTGTCATTTCAGGACTCCTGGTTCATCTGTGGATTAATGAGCCCAGCTTAGTTTAAACACCCATGCAGATAAATATGTATATTATGGTTTGTCTATTCACATGAGTGGATAATCGACGAGGTAGATCCATGGACCATCTGCAGGCCATCCGTATTTTTGTTCGCGTTGTCGAGACAGGAGGCTTCGGGCGGGCTGCCCTTTCTCTGAATATGCCCAATGCCACGGCGAGCAAATGGGTCCAGTCACTGGAAGCGCATCTTGGCGTAAAACTTCTGGAGCGAAATACGCGGCGCGTCAGCGTGACGACCTATGGCGCTGCTTACTATGAGCGCACTCGGCAACTCCTCAGCGAACTCGATGACATTGAGGCTACGCTGGGTCGGGAGGAGGCGAGCCCGCGTGGAGTGCTGAGAGTCGATGCTGGCGGATCGACTGCAAGCGGCATTCTCATTCCCGCGTTGCCGACCTTTCTCGAGCGTTATCCGGACATACAGGTTCAACTAAGCGTCACTGACCGTACCGCGGATCTTGTCGCGGAAAACATAGACTGTGCAATTCGAAGTACAGCCGACGATCCGGATCTCGTGACGCATCCGATCGGGAAGCTTGCGTGGACCACATGTGCGAGTCCCGCGTATCTCGCGAAGTACGGCACACCGAAACATCCTCAGGAAATCGTGGATAACAACCTGCCTGTTGCGGGATATTTTTCCGCCAGTACGGGCGTGACGCAGCCCCTTATGTTTTGCAGGGACGAGGAGACGATCACGCTTGGCCGCGTACGCAATGACGTTCTTGTCAGCGAGAGCAATTCACACATTGCAACTGCACTGGCCGGTTTGGGGATCGTCCACACGTTGGACTTCATGGCTCGCCCGTTCATCAAGCAGAAGAAACTTGTACCCATTCTCACACGATGGCGGCCGGATCCGCTTGAGGTCTATATCGCGTATCCGCCTAGCCGACGATATAGCACCAAGGTGAGGGTGTTTGCGGATTGGGCCGCTGCATTGTTCGCGTCTGCGTGACTTATGACTTGCGGCCCGCTTTCTTTTTTTGATCGTAGATCGAAGCACCAGTTTCGACCGGTATAAACGGCGCTTGAAAGCGATCGATCAGAAAGTCAATGAATGCGCGGGCGCGGGCCGTCTGGTTTCGCTGGCTCGGATAGTAGACGAAGAGGTCGGCTGAGGGCAGCACCGTTTCCGGCAAGACCAGTTTGAGCCGCCCACTTTGGACGTATTTCGCCAGATCCCATTCGGAACGAATCAATATCCCATGCCCGTCGAGTGCCCACCGCAGCACAATATCGCCGTCGTTGCTCGATAGCGCGCCTTTGACTTTCAACGCTTCGGTGTGGTCCCCCTGCATATACCGCCACACGCCATAGGCATCATCGTTCTGACGATGAATGATGCAACGGTGCCGAATGAGATCCTCTACGCGCTCCGGTGTCCCGAAACGCTCGAGGTATTTCGGGGAGGCGCAAAGAAAGCGACGATTGCTCATGATGCGCCGGGCGCTAAGCCGGCTGTCAGGGAGTTCGCCAAAACGAATCGCCATATCGAACGCCTCCTCCACCAGATCGATGGGCCGGTCGGTCACCTCAAACTGGATCTCCACGTTGGGAAAACGCTTCGCGAATTCGGACACAACCGGCGCGATGGTCGTGCGCCCGAAGCCGAGCGTCGCATTGACGCGTAGCAGTCCGTGGGGATCGGATCGAGCCCCCGATATCTCGTCCTCCATCTGCCGGACTTGCCCGACGATCTGTGTCGCGTAGCGCAGGTAAGTCTCGCCCTCGGGCGTCAGGCTGACACTCCGCGTTGTCCGGTTGACTAACCGCGCCCCCAGTCTTTGTTCCATCAGCCCCAGGCGTTTGGTCGCGGCCGGCGGGGTGAGATCGAGCGCCCGCGCCGCTCCCGACAGGCTTTTGAGTCTGGCGAGGAGGATGAAAAACTCGAAGTCGGATGCTGAGTCAGTCGTCACTTCAGTTGTTCACCAAAAGTAAAAAATGAAATGAATCCAAGTGAATTCTAATCCCTCCTTTCGCGGATAAGCTAGTTTCCATTGCAGCCGGACGCATGCAAAACGTGCCCAAAACTCAGGAGACACCGTCATGAGAATCGTTGAAATCCGCGAAAAAACTGTTCCGATCAGCTCCCCGATCCGGAATGCCTACATTGACTTCAGCAAGATGACGCTGAGTCTCGTCGCCGTGGTGACGGATGTCATCCGGGACGGAAAACCGGTCGTGGGTTATGGCTTCAATTCCAACGGCCGCTACGGCCAGGGCAAGCTGATGCGCGAGCGCTTCATTCCGCGCATTCTCGAAGCCGATCCCGCCACGCTCGTCAACGATGCCGGAGACAACCTCGATCCGCACAAGATCTGGGCGACCATGTTCACGAACGAAAAGCCGGGCGGTCACGGCGAGCGCTCGGTCGCGATCGGCACGATCGATATGGCGATCTGGGACGCGGTGGCGAAGATCGAAGGCAAGCCGCTGTTCCAGTTACTGGCCGACCGCTACGGCGATGGCCAGCCCGATCGCAAGATCTTCGTGTACGCGGCTGGCGGTTACTACTACCCAGGCCAGGACCACGAGAAGCTGAAAGACGAAATGCGCAGCTACATCGACCGAGGCTATACGATTGTGAAGAAGAAGATCGGCGGCGCTTCGCTCGATGAAGACCTGCGCCGCATCGACTCGATCCTGAGCGTACTCGGCGACGGTCAGAAACTCGCTGTCGATGCCAATGGCCGCTTCGACCTTGACACCGCGATCCAGTACGCGAAGGCGCTTTCCCAATACGACCTGTTCTGGTACGAAGAACCGGGCGACCCGCTCGACTACGAATTGCAGGCTACGCTGCGCAACTACTACGACAAGCCGATGGCGACTGGCGAAGACCTGTTCTCGATGCAAGACGCACGCAACCTGATCCGTTACGGCGGCATGCGTCCGGATCGCGACTGGTTGCAGTTCGACTGCGCGCTCAGCTATGGCCTGGTCGAGTATCTGCGCACGCTCGACATGCTGCGTCAACACGGCTGGTCGCCGAGCCGCTGTATTCCGCACGGCGGACACCAGATGTCGTTGAACATCGCGGCCGGACTCGGTCTGGGTGGCAATGAATCTTATCCGGACCTGTTCCAGCCTTATGGCGGCTTCCCCGACGGCGTGAAGGTGGAGAACGGCTTCATCACCATGCCCGATCTGCCCGGCATCGGCTTCGAAGGAAAAGCGGATCTTTTCGCCGAAATGCAAAAGCTGTCCGCATAAGCCCTCAAACGGCAAAACGCGCCGACAAAAGCGTCGGCGTAGCGTTCATAAAAATAGACAAAAGGAACGCACGCGAAATCAGTCCGTGCTCGCCGCAGCGGTAGATCCCGCTGCGGCGGCTGGTGCTGAATTTCATTAAAAGATGCCACGCATAGGAGACAGTCATGCGGGTTTCAAAGATCGGAAAATCTCTTTCCAAGCTCTACGTACAGGTTCTGATTGGCATTGTTGCCGGCGTCCTCGTCGGCCATTTCTATCCTGACATCGGTTCTCAGCTCAAACCTCTCGGAGATCTGTTCATCAAGCTGATCCGGATGCTGCTTGCGCCGATCATTTTCGCGTCTGTTGTCGTCGGCATTGCCCGCATGAACGACCTTCATGCGGCCGGTCGCGTTGGCGTCAAGGCGGTTGTTTACTTTGAAATTGCATCGACGATTGCGCTTGCTGTTGGCCTTGTAATCGTGAACGTCATCAAGCCGGGCAGTGGTATGAACATTGACCCCGCGCATATCGACAGTTCGGCCATTTCCAGCTACACCCATGCGGCACAGCAGCACGGCATGCTTGAGTTCTTCATGAGCATTGTTCCGAACAGCATTGTCGGAGCGTTCGCAAATGGAGATATCCTGCCCATCATCTTCTTTTCGCTTCTGCTCGCCATCTCTCTCGCCAGGCTTGGTCCCCGCACTGCGCCGGTCGTCGACATGCTCGACATGTTCCTTCAGGGCATGTTCGGCGTCGTGCGAATCGTGATGTATGTCGCGCCCATCGGTGCCTTTGGCGGCATGGCGTTTACCATCGCGAAGTACGGAATTGGCACGCTCGCATCGTTCGGCCAACTGATGCTGTGCCTCTACCTGACCTCGATCTTCTTCGTGGTCGTTGTGCTTGGTTTTGTCATGCGGATGAGCGGACTGTCGCTGTGGAAGTTTCTCCGCTACATCAAGGACGAGATCTTCATTACTCTCGGTACCGCTTCGACTGAAGCGGTGCTCCCGCAGATGCTCATCAAAATGGAGAAGCTGGGGTGTTCACGCCCCGTGGTCGGGATGGTGCTGCCTACGGGCTATACCTTTAACGCCGATGGCACGGCGATCTACCTGACCATGGCCTCAATGTTCGTTGCGCAAGCGATGAATATCCACTTGACGATCGGCGATCAGTTGCTGCTCCTCGGTGTGTTGCTGCTGACATCCAAAGGGTCTGCGGGTGTGGCCGGAGCCGGATTCGTCGCGCTGGCTGCCACGCTGGCCTCGATGCACAAAATCCCCGTGTCTGGACTGGTGCTGCTGCTAGGCGTCGATCGCTTCCTCAACGAAGCTCGTGCCGTCACGAACCTGATCGGCAACGGCGTAGCGACTATTGTCGTCGCTCGATGGGAGGGGGCGCTCGATATGAACAAGGCACGCGCGCTGCTCAACCGTACCGACATGAGCATCGATGCGTTGGAGTCCGCCGACGAGACGCCGGCGGATCGGACGCCTCCGAAAGACGCTGTTATTCGGCCCGACACGCATTGAATCGTCGAGGCAACTTGATGCTGAGCAGGTTCCTTCGCCGCGAGTAGCGCAACGCTGACGCAAGCACTCGTAGAAACACATCCTTGGCGTATGGCCGATCCATGCACGTCGTGCGATCTTCGCCCCCAAAACACCTCGGCGTGTTCCTACAAGCGCTTGCGGCAACCGTCTACGAAGAAACGCGAACAGCAAGACTGCGGAGACAGAGAGGGTGATCCCGGCCGAATCATGTAGCCCCTCGCTCTGTGACCTCGAGATTCTGTTATCGACGGTATAACGAATTTATAAAACCGAGGGGTGTGTACCGTAAATTCAGCATATCTAAGCGCACGTCTCGCCATTCCACTCGACCCACATACCTTCTTTATCAAGAAGCCCGTGCTTTATACAACGGCTTTAGATACAGCTCGATATCATCGCTCCGCTTGACGCCGCTGCTTCACAGCCAGGCGTCATTCTTCGGAGAAAAATCATGTTTGAAATTGGAAAAGAGTATTCCCGGGAAGACATCCACAGGGTGACGGGAGGATGCAAGCAGGCATTCTTGCCTACGAAGGGCGGCAAGGTCGTCGCTGCGCGATTGCGTCAGGACCTCAACCCCTATGCGCCGGATGTGATCGTCTGCGATAGCAGCGCCGCTGCACGTGCAGCCGGCCGGACGCTCGCGCGACAGACCGAGCCGCTTCCTGTTTTTGTCCGAACAGCAACGGACCGCTTCCGTTACATGGGCGAGTACGTCACCGATGAATCGTTCACTGCTCCGCTCGACTACGCCAAATACGTGCAGAACACCGGATTTACGCTGGGTCAGATTTCGCGCGTGATCAAGATGAAACGCCGTTGATCACAACGGCGTCTTCGAGTCGTAATCGTCCCTTCGCCGGCGGGGTTGTTGCTCGCACCCAACCGGCGATCATCAATGACGCGCTAGACAGCACTCACTCCTCGCACTTCACATCCTGCCGTCGCACAACGATGATCACGGGGTAGGTCCCGTGCTCGAGTTCCACGCGCGCAACCACGGCTATCGTCGCGTTGTCGACGTCGTCATACACGCTGACTTTTTCATTCCGAAGGTATGTCACGCCGGTACAGGCCGACGCGCGACCTTCGTCGGAGACCTTGCATTGAATCGGGTTGTCAGCAACGTAGCGATATTTGTCCCGGTCGGGGGTCGCAAGGTATTCACGAAAGCTCTGCGCCGATCCACCGACGCCGGTGAGATACCCGATGGCACACTGCAGTTTGGGCGCGTCGCTGCCACCGGATGTCTGGGCGGTCGCGATCGTGCTTGCGGTTGCAATGACCGCGGCGAGTGTCAATGCAAGGGGATATCTCATGGCGCAAATTACCGTTGTCGGTTCGAAGTGCTGGATTGTAATGGCATCTTGCCCAACAGGTCCGAAAGCGTTGATGCGTGCGCCGGCGTGAGATCACTGCTGCTTGCGCGGCTTTCCTTTACCCGTGGTTTGCGTGGTTTGCGCGGGGGGTGTGAGCCCCTCGTCACGTTCCCGGCTCCAATGCTCGAGCAGCGTGCGAGTCTGATCGCGGACGGTCGACGTGAGCAGTTCCGCCTTCTCGGCGTCAATGCTCTTCCAGCCGAGCATCGACAGCTTGGACGGATGCGCGAGGTGAAAAATGACCAGTTGCCCATGCAGGCTGAAGGTGCGGATCAAGATGACCGGATCGTCGGCTGCACGCCCGGAAATTCGCGCCACTAGCGCCACGCTGACGTCGTTGAGCGGCTGGCGGATCCGGCAGCCGAAAATCTGCATGGCACTTTGAGGTTCGTGTCCCGCCTGTTCGCGCGCGAAGAACATCCGCCGGCCGGGCTTGCTTGCCTTGACGAAAGCGCCGTGCGCGATCGCTGTCTGAATACCGATGAAGGCGTCGATCAACGCCGGCGTGTCGGCGTTTTCGCGCAGCGCTTCCTGCGCGTGTTCGATGGCCGGGCCGAATGTCTCCCATGCGTCGTCGGCGAGCATCTCGACACATGCGCGATACACCCCTTCCTTATTCTCGAAGTAGTACTGGAGCGCGGGCGCGTTGACGCCGGCGCGGGCCGCGATGTCGCGTGTCGACGCGCCCTCGAAACCATGTTCGCCGAACTGTTCGATCGCCGCCTCGATGATCCGGTGCCGCGTTTCGTCGCCGCGTGCATAGCCGCCCTCCGGCGAGCGGCGCAGCTTCTTTGCGGTGCTCATGCCTCTTTCTCCATTACGCGTATTGCGGGAATTCGTAAGAAATATATCACTTGACACAATTTGATCAACTGGAATAATTGTGCCACGTGGAAACAATTGGACCGATACGATGTCAGCGACCGCAGGCTCTCCCTCCCGCCCGATACCCGCCAATGATTCGCCCGCAGCAGGCGCGAGGCGTCCCAGCCGGCGCACGGTGCTGATCGCGCTCGGCGTCGTCGCGCTGATCGTCGGCGCCGTCTGGCTCGCCCGCTGGTGGACCGTGGGCCGCTTCATCGAAAGCACCGACGACGCCTATCTGCAGGCCGACAGCGTCACCGTGGCGCCCAAGATCGCCGGCTACGTTACGGAAGTTTACGTCGCGGACAACCAGGTCGTGAAGCCTGGTGATCCGCTTGTCCATCTCGACGCCCGCCAGTATCAGGTCGCGCTCGACCAGGCGCGGGCCACGATCGATGCGCGCAAGGCCGACATCGAACGCGCGCAGGCCGACATCAAACAGCAGCAATCCAACATTGCGCAGGCCCAGGCGCAGCAACAGGTGGCGCGCGTGAGCGCGCAGCATGCGAGTGACGAAGTGCGCCGCTACGCGCCGCTCGTCGCCACCGGCGCTGAAAGCAGCGAACGGTTGGCGGAATTGACCAGTAGCCGCGATCAGGCGAATGCCACGCTCGCCGCGAATGCGGCGGCGGTCGAGGCAGCACGCTCGCAGATTGGTTCGGCCACCGCGCAGCTCGCGCAGGCGCGCGCGCAGCTCGAAGCCGCCCAGGCCAGCGCGCAGCAATCGCAACTCGATCTCGACAACACCGTGGTGCGCAGTGTCCTCGGCGGCAAGGTCGGCGATCGCACCGTGCGTGTGGGTCAGTACGTGCAACCCGGCACGCGGATGCTCACGGTCGTGCCGGTCCAAAGTACCTATTTGCTGGCGAACTTCAAGGAAACGCAGGTGGGCGGGATGCGCATCGGTCAGCCTGTGGAAATGCACGTCGACGCGTTGCCCGGTCATACGCTGCACGGCGTGATCGACAGTTTCTCGCCCGGCACGGGCTCGCAATTCGCGCTGCTGCCGCCGGAAAATGCCACCGGCAACTTCACCAAGATCGTGCAGCGGGTGCCCGTGCGGATTCGGATCGACACGGGCACGGAGACGCGCAGCGTGCTCTTGCCGGGGCTGTCGGTGACCGTGGATGTCGACACGCGTTCAGCGCGTGATCGTGACGCACGCATCGATAGCGAGAACCATCGTGGCTGAATCGGGAACCGCAACTCCCGCCTCCGCGGCGCTAGCCGCACCGCGTGGGGAAGAGCGTGCCAGCGTCGGCGACTGGATCGCCGTCGCCGCAGGCGCGCTCGGTGCCCTGATGGCGACGCTCGACATCTCGATCACGAACTCCGCGCTGCCGCAGATCCAGGGCGAAATCGGCGCCACCGGTACGGAAGGCACCTGGATTTCGACTGGCTATCTGATGTCGGAAATCGTGATGATTCCGCTGGCGGCATGGCTTACGCGCGTGTTCGGCCTGCGCAATTTCCTGCTGACGAATTCGGCACTTTTCATTGCGTTCTCGATGATGTGCGGCTGGTCACACACGTTGCCCATGATGATCGCCGGTCGCATCGGCCAGGGCTTCACGGGTGGCGCGCTGATTCCGACGGCGCAGACCATCATCCGCACGCGCCTGCCGCTATCGCAGATGCCGGTCGGCATGACCATGTTCGGCTTGATCGTGTTGCTCGGGCCGCTGCTTGGACCGGTTGTCGGTGGCTGGCTCGCGGAGAACATTAGCTGGAGCTGGTGCTTCTTCATGAATCTGCCGATCTGCCTTGCGCTGATGACCCTGTTGATCGTTGGCCTGCCGTCAGACCGGCCGCACTGGGAGGCGTTTTTCAAGGCGGACTGGCTCGGCATCGTGGGTCTCGCGATCGGCCTCAGTTCGCTCACGGTCGTGCTCGAGGAAGGTCAGCGCGAGCGTTGGTTCGAATCGTCGATGATCGTGATGCTCACCTGCGTGTCGGTCTTCGGCATGATCCTGATCGCCGCCTCGCAAATGACCGCGAAGAAGCCGATCGTGCGCCTGAGTCTGATGCGCAACCCGAATTACGCCAGCGTGATCGTGATCGTGTCCGCGGTCGGCGCAGCGCTCTATGGCGTGTCGTATCTGCTGCCGCAGTTTCTCGGGGTGGTCGCGGGCTACAACGCCGAACAGTCCGGCGCGATCATGCTGCTTTCCGGGCTGCCCGCTTTCATGATCATGCCGATCCTGCCGCGGCTGCTTGGCAAAGTCGACTTCCGCGTGCTGGTGATCACCGGGCTGGTGTTGTACGCGATCAGTTGCATGATCGACATTGAGTTGACGGCACAGAGCGTCGGGCACGATTTCATCTGGTCGCAACTGATACGCGGCACCGCACAGATGCTCGCGATGATGCCGCTCAATCAGGCGTCGATGGCGGCCGTGTCGCGCGAAGATTCCGGCGACGCCGCCGGTCTCTACAACATGGCGCGCAACCTCGGCGGGTCGATCGGCCTTGCGATCATCGGTACCGTGATCGACCGGCGCACGACCTTTCATACCGCGATAATCCGCGAGTCCGTCAGTGCAAATTCGCTGATCGGCCAGGAGAGCCTGGCGGCGAACGCAGCGAACTGGTTCGCCCATACGGGCGACATGGCGTACTCGCAGATGCGCGCGCTCGGGCAACTCGGCGCGCAGATCCAGCAGCAGGCCATCGTGATGACCTATTCGGAAACCTTCTATCTGCTCGGCATCGCGCTGATCGCCTGCATTCCGCTTGCGCTGCTTCTGAAAACACCCAGCCGGAACGCACCGCCGCCTTCTTCCGCCGGACACTAATGTCTTTTCATCACACCATGATGTTTAACCGTCCCTCGTCTATCGCGCTGGCCGCCGCCGTGCTTCTGTCCGCTTTGTCGGGTTGCACGGTCGGCCCGGATTATCACGGCGCACCGCCGGTTGCGCAGGACGCCCGCAGCAGCGCGACCTTCGTGCGTGCGCCAGCCTCCGGTACGACGGCGACGCCCGCGCCGAACCAGTGGTGGCTCGTATTCAACGATCCGCAGTTGAACGATCTCATCGCCGCCGCCTTTGCACATAGTCCCGACGTGCATATTGCGCAGGCCCGGTTACGGGAATCGCGTTCGCAACTGCAGACGCAACGTACGAACGAATTGCCGAAAATCTCTGGCGATGCTGCCGCGCTGCGCTTGCGCTCGCCTGATCTGAGTTCGCTCAGCTCCGGAAGCTCGTCAGGCAGCAGTACAGCGTCGTCGGGTCGCGGCCCGTTGCAGCTCTATACCGCGGGCTTCGACGCTACGTGGGAAATCGATCTGTTTGGCGGCACGCGGCGCGCCATCGAAGCGGCGTCCGCAGATGCGGACGCCGTCGACGCCGATCTCGCGGACACCCAGGTGTCGCTCGCGGCAGAAGTTGCGCAGGCCTACATCGAACTGCGCGACCAGCAGACGCGGCTTGAACTCGCGCAGCGTCAGGCAGAGACCGAACAGAAGATGTTGACGCTCACGCAGCAGCGCCGGGAGCGCGGCACGGCAGCAGACATCGATGTGGAACGCCTGACCACGCAGGTTGAAAACACGCGCGCGACGTTGATTCCGCTTGACGCGCAACTGACCGATTCGCTCGACCGCCTCGCCGTGCTGACCGGCCGTGAGCCCGGCGCGCTGGACCAACAGCTCGCGGGCACGCGGCCGCTGCCGGCGTTGCCAGGGACGGTGGCGATCGGCGATCCGTCGGTGATGTTGCAGCAGCGTCCCGACATTCGTGCAGCGGAGCGGCGGCTTGCGTCGAGCAATGCGCAGATTGGCGAACACATCGCGGATTTTTTCCCGAAGGTGACGTTGCTCGGTGATATCGGCTTCAGCGCGGGTGATCCGGGTCACCTCGTGCGCAAGAGCAATTTCAGCTGGATTGCCGCGCCGTATCTGCAATGGAACGCGTTCGATTTTGGTCGCACACTGGGCAGCGTGCACGCTGCCGAGGCATCGCGTGACGAAGCCGAGGCGCGTTATACGAAGGCCGTGCTCGGCGCGCTGCAGGACGCGAACTCGTCGCTCTCGCGCTATGGGCATCAGCGCGAGCATGTCGTCACGTTGCAAAAGGTGGAAACATCAGCAAGCCACTCGGCCACGCTGATGCGGCAGCGCTATTCCGCCGGTGTCGCCACGCTGATCGATCTGCTTGACACGCAGCGCGAAGAATTCACCTCGCAGCAGAGTGTCGTCGCGGGACAGGCCGAGTTGCTCAAGGACTTTGTGTCGCTGCAGAAAAGTCTCGGTATCGGCTGGCAAGCGCAGCAAGGCTAGCGGGCGGACGCTGTCTCAGGGGGCCGTGTTGGCGGAGGTAAGCAATCCGGCTCTGTCCAGACCCTTCGTGATGCGGGCCAGATCATCCGGATTCCTGAATGGCATGCGAGCGAGGAGGTCGACGAACGAGTAGGCCGGGTTGATGGCGATGAGTTCGTCCCAGACGCTACGCGCTTCGTCGAGATAGCCAAGGTTCCCAAGTGCCGAAGCGAGATAGGCCCGGCTCATGTCTGTCTGGGGAACAAGCAGAATGCGCTCCCGCAGGATCGCTACGGCTGTGTCATAGTCGCCGGCAACGATATGGGCCACGCCGAGATGGTGCAGATAGCCCTGGGTGAAAAAAGGATCGAGCCGCATGGCCCGCTCCAGATCGCGAATCGCCACCCGCGGTTGCCCCGAATAGATGTTCAGCGTTGCCCGGAGAGACAGTGCCGGGGCGAAGTTCGGATTGAGCGAGAGCGCTTCGTTGACTTCGAGAGCCCAGCGGCTAAAGTCTTTCCGGTACATTGCGACCAATGCGGCCACGCCGTGCGCAAAGGGCTCGCCTGAATCGCGCTCGATCGCTTTGTCGACCAGCTCGTCGGCTTCCGCAAGCGAGCGTTCGGGGTCGTCAGTCCAACGGTTGTAATAGGCCTGGGCGAGGGCCATGCTTAGCGCCGCGTAGGGGGCCGGATAGTCGGGATCGAGCGCGATCGCCTGCCGGAACAGGTCGCTCGTTCGCTCGAAGACGGCAACATTCTGCGTCGCGCCCCGCTGCATCGCCCGGCCTCGCAGGAAGCACTGGTAGGCTTCCATATGCGTCGTTCCGCCGGATGCAACACCAGGACCAGGGCATAGGGCGACCTCAACCGGGCGCAATGCGGCGCTAAGCTCAGCAACGATCTTTCGAGCGACCTCGTCCTGTACCGCGAACATGTCATGCAGTTCCCGGTCGTATCGTTCGGCCCACAAATGGCAACCGCTCACCCCATCATTCAATTGTGCGACCACACGGATGCGGTCGCCGCTTTTCGGAATACTCCCTTCGACGACGTAGTGGACGCCGAGCTCGCTTGCGATGCGCCGCACATCCATGGGCATGCCCTTGTAGGCAAAGCTGGAGCTTCGGGCGATCACAATCAGACCCGGAATCTTCGATAACGTCGTGATGATCTCGTCCGCCAGCCCGTCGGCGAAGAAGTCCTGATCGGGATCGTTGCTGAGATTGGTGAACGGGAGGATCGCCAGCGATGGCTTGGGTGAAGGCTGGTCGACATCTTCTTCGGACGTAGTAATCGAGTCCTTAAAACAATATCCAATGCGCGGAATGGTGGTGATCCACGCCTCGCCATCGGGCGCGAGGCCAACTGCCTTTCGCAGTAGGGCGATCTGAACCGAAAGATTGCTCTCCTCGACAGCAGTCCCAGGCCAGGCCGCGTCCATGAGCTCCGCTTTGGTGACGATCTCGCCCTGCCGGTTGAGCAGAGCGGCCAACAGCAGGATGCCTCGGCGCCCAAGCGCCACGCGCTCCCCCTTCCGCTGCAGCGTCCCATTGTCGAGATTAAGTAAGAACGGACCGAAGGTGTGACGCTGTCTCTGCATAGGATTCCGCATTGCAACGGATTTGGGAATTATTCGGACTTTATTCGGCAACCCTTCAATACGCCAGCGCGTGCTGTCGCAATACTGCTCTACGCTGCGGCCCCTTGGTTCAAGGTTGGCCGCCGCGGAAAAATGGCCGCCGCACAAAAGGAGGGGCAGACGAAACAACAATCCTACCATCGCCCGCACCCTCGAAATCTGGCCATGCGATTCACCTTGGACAGCGGTAACGCCCGACGAGCACACACCTCCATCACACTTTACAAATGAGGTATCAGATGCGACCCAATTCTTTCCCCTCCTGGCGCTCCATTCTTGGCATGCTGGGTTTTACGTCGCTGACTATCGGCGTCATGGTGCCAAGCCCTGCCTTTGCCGAGCGCGTCAACAACGTCGTGCTGGTCCACGGCGGCTTCGTCGACGGTGGTGGGTGGGAAGCGGTATACAAGCTGCTGAAGGCCAAGGGCTTCAATGTCAGCATCGTTCAAAACTCCACGACGTCACTTGCCAATGACGTGGCTGCGACGAAAGCCGTGGTGGACGCGCAGGAAGGCCCGGTGGTCCTCGTAGGGCATTCGTACGGAGGAGCGGTGATCTCGGAGGCCGGCAACGACCCCAAAGTCTCGCGCCTGGTCTACATCGCGGCGTTCGCCCCGGACAACGGCGAATCGGTTAAAACACTGACGTCCAATCCGCCTCCTGGTGCTGCGATTCCGCCGATCCTGCCGCCGGTAAATGGCTTCCTGATGCTGGACAAGACGAAGTTCGTCGCGTCCTTCGCCGGCGACGTGAAAGCCGAACGCGCTTCTTTCCTGGCGAATGCCCAGGTGCCGTGGGGCGTGGACGCCTACATGGGTGAAGTCACCTCGGCTGCCTGGCATACGAAGCCGAGTTGGTACCTGGTCACCAAGGACGACAGGATGATTCCCCCGGACGCTCAACGCGCGATGTCTAGGCGCGCCGGTGCCACGGTAGTCGAAACGCCGGGCAGCCATGCCATCTATGAGTCGAGGCCTGCTGCTGTCGCGGCCCTCATCGAGCAGGCCGCTGCTTCGAAAAACTAGCCACCGCGCAAAGCGCACAACGCCCTTCGAGCTGAGCCTTGAAGGGCGTTGTGCCAAGCGTGTCTTACAGGTCGCGTCCACGCCAAGCGTTCCGGCGCGATCATCCGGTCCTCGCCTTTCTCCCCTGCGGATTCGCACGGCGTGCCGCTTTGGCCGCAGCTTCAATACTCGTGGCGAGACGTTGAGTGGCAATTTCAATTTCGGCGTCGCTGAAACCGCCGAGACCCAGTATCAAACCCATCGGGCCTTTTCCTTCGGAATACATGGGTGACACCGCTCGTACTGCAACGCCACTTTCGGCCGCTAACGACGCCACTAACCTGTCGTCGACGCCCCCTCCAAGCCAGAGCACGAGGTGCATGCCCTGATCGCTCGGCTGCAACCAGGCGACCTCTTTCGGCAGCAGTCGCTCGAGCGTCTCGATGATGCACGCGCGGCGGTCCGCATAGACGCCACGAATACGCCGGATGTGACGATCCAGATGGCCTTCCGCGATGAAGGCCGCCAGTACATGCTGATCTGCGTTTGGGGGATTGCGGTCCATGAGCACGCGCGCGCCGCAGAAGGCCTCCACGAGGTTCTCCGGGACAACGGCATAGCCGAGCCGCAATGACGGAAACAGGATCTTGCTAAAGGTGCCGAGATAGACCACCCGGTTAGGGTCCAGCCCCTGGAGCGACGGAAACGGATGTCCCGCATAACGCAATTCGCTGTCGTAGTCGTCTTCGACCACCCAGGCGTTGTTCGCGCGGGCCCACGCCAACAGCGCGTTGCGTCTCGCCATGCTCAATGGCATTCCCAGCGGATACTGGTGCGACGATGTGACGAACGCCACCCGCGCGTGCGGGCCCAGCTTGATACCCTCATCGACGTTGAGGCCCTCCGCGTCGACAGGCACCCGGATCATGCGCTCCGGGCGACCGGTGCTTTCCAGAATGGCCGTAATGCCCCTATACGCCGGGTCCTCTACCCACGCCGACGCGTCGCCGTCGAGCAGCACCTGGCATGACAGGTAAAGGCCTTGCTGTGTGCCGCTCGTGACGATCACCTGGTCCGCCTCGCAACGAACCGAGCGCGATTTCCTGACGTAGTCGGCCACCGCTTCGCGCAGCGCCAGCGCCCCTTGTGGGTCGCCATACCCAGCCGGAGCGCCGGGTCCGCGGGCGCGTAGCCGGTTGCCGAGCCGGCGCCAGACATCGTCCGGAGCGGCAGGGCCAATGGGTACCGAAACTGCGAAAGGTGCCTGCGGTACGGCAGAAAATTGACGTGCAACCTGGGCGAACAGACGGGCGCGTTCTGGAAGCGGGGCAGTTTCAACGGATGAGGACCGCGCTCGGGGATCGGCGGGGAGCGTCAACGATTGCGCCACGCGCGTGTCGGAGCCAGGCTGCGATTGCAGAAAGCCTTCGGCGATCAGTTGCTCGAATGCCTCGACGACGGTTCCCCGCGCAACATGCAACGACGCAGCTAAGGTGCGCGTGGAGGGGAGCACCTCGCCGGGTTTGAGGTCACCACGGCGAACGGCGTCGCGCAGTGCCTGCGCGAGCTGACGACCCAAATGGCCCGCGGCGCGATCCAGCATGCCGATCGACGGAACTTCCACCGCTTTCGGTTTGCGAGCCATGGCTTTCTGGTCCAAAGAAAATGATCCAAACTGGTTCTACAATATAAACCAGTTTGCCGCCACAATTCTTTGCAGGCCTGCCGCACCGGCGTTGCCTGCAATGAGGGTTAGCGCATCGCTGCACTCATCACGGAGCCCCTATGTACGTACCCACTCATTTTGATGAACCGCGCACCGAGGTGCTGCACTCGCTGATCACAGAGAATCCGTTCGGCACGCTGTTCACGCATGGCAAAAGCGGTCTGGACGCCAACCACATTCCGTTTGATCTGAAAGCCGGCGAAGGCGCATGTGGTGTCCTTCATGCTCACGTGGCTCGCGCAAATCCGGTCTGGCAGGACGTGGCCAACGGGGACGAGGTACTGGTCGTGTTTCGCGCGGGCGACGCCTACATCTCGCCCACCTGGTATCCGAGCAAGCACGAGTTTCACAAGCAGGTGCCGACATGGAACTACAGGGTGGTCCACGCTCATGGCCGGGTGACCATCCGCGATGACGAACGCTATGTTCGAGGGCTGGTCGCCCGTCTCACGCGGACCCATGAAGCCTCCCAGCCCCAGCCGTGGAAGATGACGGACAGCGCCAGCGACTACATCGATACGATGCTCAAGGCGATCGTCGGAGTCGAGATCGAAATCACTCGGTTGGTCGGGAAGATCAAGCTCAGCCAGAACAAGGAGGTGCGGGATATACAAGGGGCCGGCGCTGCCCTCAACGAACGGGGAGAAAACGTGATCGGCGGAGCCATGCTTGAGTACGCCGCGATAAAGGCCGCCGCAAAAGCGGGCGATTCCCCCGCCTGACGCTCATGAAAAATCGCGACGAGCATGGAACAGCGGTGAGTCTCGGTAAAGCTCCATACACACCGCCGAACGACACATTGGGCTACCGTCGGCGCGAACGTCCCCGCGATTGAATTTCAGACTGCGTGTCCACCGCAGCGAGGAGATGCTGGCGACCCTCGTCAAGAATTTCATCTGCGAGCGCCGGATCAACGCCTGCAACAGCACGCGAAAGCAGCAGCGCACCGACCATCTGGCTGAACAAAGTGATCGCCTTGCTGCGGCCGCCTTCGCTGATCCCCTCGGTCTCTTCGATGACCTTGGCGAATCGGTCGAGGTTCACCGCGAGCCCCTCTGCGTAAGAGCCGCGCGCGACGTCGTCGAATCGGCGGGCATCGCCTACAAAACCCGACCAGGGGCAACCGGCCTCGATATTCGCGCGATGCTCCGGAGACAGGTACCACTCAATGTTGTACTTGACCGGGTCAGCGCCAGATGACCTCGCGCCGTCGATCAGGGCGGCATAAGCCTCTCCCCCTTCTTCCATCGCCTTTTCCATCACCGCGGCGACCAGCGCGTCTTTTGATTTGAAGTGGTTGTAGAAACCGCCCTGCGTAAAGCCCGCCGCTTTCATCAGCTCCGCGAGACCGACCGCATCGACGCCGCGCTCGCGAAACAGCTTCTCAGCCGCTGCCACGATCGCGTGCCGGTTTTCGACCGCCTGCTGCCTGGAAACACCCACTTTCCCTCCCTTTGGCCGATAGCGGCCCAATAAGACCCATCAAAAAATACAATGGTGATCGACATTGACATTGCTGGGGCGGGCACCCACAATCCATTTCAATGACAATGTCATTCACAATTGTCTTGAGTATAGCCTTCTTTACCTGTATGTCCAGGCAGCAGGAGGCACAACGGTTATGCGACGCGTGAGTGCGTCGTCACCTCACTCTTGAAAGAGGACCTCAACATGACGAAGACAACCCCTGAACAGAACAAGGCGCTCGTGCTGGAAGCATTCGAGACCCTGTTCAACAAGCGCGACTACGCGGCGGCTGAGCGCTTGTGGTCGGACCGCTACATTCAGCATAGCGCCCATATCGCGCCGGGACGCGACGGCCTGTTCAACCTGGTTCGCACGCTGCCCGACACCGCGCGCTATGAGAACCAGCTGATCGTGGCCGAGGGCGATTACGTCATCGCGCATGGCCGTTTCACTGGGATCGGCCGGCCCGCTGCGTGGATCGCAGCCGACGTCGTCCGCTTTGAAAACGGCAAGCTCGCCGAGCACTGGGACGTGCTTCAGGACGAAGCGACCCGGTCCGAATCCGTGAGCGGCTTGCCGATGTTCGGCGACCGCTTCCCTGCCTGACCACGCCAACCTCATCTACAGCAAATCAACTTCATCAGGAATACGATCATGAAACTCACCGGAAACACGATCTTCATCACGGGCGGCGGTTCGGGCATTGGCCGCGGGCTTGCCGAGGCGCTCCACAAGCGCGGCAACAAGGTCATCATCAGCGGCCGCCGGCGCGGCCACCTCGACGAGGTGGTGGCAGCGAATCCCGGCATGTCTGCAATCGAGCTCGACATTGCCGACCCGGCCAGCATCGAGAAGGTAGCGGCGCAACTGATCGCGGACTATCCCGACCTCAACGTGCTGATCAACAACGCCGGGATCATGGAGCCCGACCAGGCGGGCGGCCACATCGACGACGCGCTGCTGGTATCCACCATCACGACCAACCTCATCGGGCCGATCCGCATGACATCGGCGCTGCTCGATCATCTCAAGACCCGGAACGACGCTGTCGTCGCCTATACGAGCTCGGTCCTCGCTTTCGTTCCGTTGGCCGCGACGTCAGTGTATTCGTCGACCAAGGCGGCGCTGCATTCGTACGTTCTCTCGCAACGCTTCATGCTGCGGAACACGAAGGTTCGCGTGCTTGAGATCGCACCGCCCTGGGTGCGCACGGACCTCATGAATAGCCGAGAGGCCGAACAGGCGATGCCGCTTGACGCCTTCATCGACGAAACGATCGCTGTCCTCGGAACGGACGCGGAAGAAGTTCTGGTCGAAGGGGCGAAGGCGTTCCGCGCGAACCCGGGACCCGGTGAGCACGCCTTCGTCAATAGCTTTAATGCGCAGATGATGGAAGTGTTCGGTGGGTGATTGACTGCTTGCCGGATACGCATCGCAGGCACGTCGACGCGTATCCGGTGGCGGTAGCATCGAGGTTCAGGCGCGCCGGGCAGTGGCAAATCGTGAGCGGAGGCGGCGTGACACCCGCTTAGCCTCCGCTATCCCGATCCCACGGCGGCACGCCGCCGAACGCATCGACGAGGAAATCGACCACCGCGCGTATCTTGGCACTCAGATGCCGACGACTTGGGTACAAGGCGAGTACGTCGATGTCAGGCAAGCGATAGTCAGGCAACACCTGAACAAGCTTGCCGGCGCGCAGGTCGTTACCGATAAGAAAGGTGGGTTGCCAGATCACGCCTTGCCCGGCGAGCGCGGCCGCACGTGCCGTATCGCCATTGTTGGTATGCATGTGACAGTTGACCTTCACGGTGTGAGCCTTGTGCTCACTGTCCATCAGTTGCCACTCGTCGCCGGTGGCGGCGTACGAGTAGCCGATGCATTGATGCTCGATCAAGTCGGCGGGCGCTGCAGGGTATCCGCAACGCGCCAGGTAGTCTGGCGACGCACACAGGATATTTCTCGATGTCGCCAGCTTACGGGCTGCGTGGCTGGTCGAACCGGCGCGTGAGATGCGGATGGCGAGGTCGTAGCCTTCCTCGACGATATCGACGACGCGATCAATCAGCGCGACGTCGAGTTCCACGCCGGGATATTTCCGCATGAACTCAGGCCATAGCGGCGCCAGATGCAGAATGCCAAAGCTCACGGGCGCATTGATGCGCAGTCGGCCACGCGGTTCGACTGAGGCCGATGACACAAGCCCCTCCGTTTCGGCGACGTCGTCGAGGATAGATTTGCAGCGGGCGTAAAGGGTTTCGCCGCCCTCGGTCAGCGAAAGCCTGCGTGAGGTGCGATTCAGCAGACGTGTGCCGAGGTGCGCTTCCAGCTCATTCACGTAGCGGGTCACGTTGGCGGGCGATGTCTCGAGCGCATCGGCGGCGCGCGTGAAGCTGCCGCGGCTCACCACGGTCACGAAGACTTCATAAGCACGCAGCCGGTCCATGTCTTTTCCCGATCATTCATAAACACTGAATGATATACCCATGTTTTGAGCCTTCCTGCAATAGTGACTGAAGCCTATATTGCTTCTCACGGACCAAGGCACTGGGCACTGGTCAACACACTGCAGCAGGAGATTGAACATGCAACGCTTATCAGGAAAAGTCGCCATCGTGACCGGTGCAAGCGCGGGAATTGGCCGTGCCGCCGCAAAACTGTTCGCCGCGGAAGGCGCAAAAGTCGTGATCGCGGCGCGCCGCGAAGCTGAACTTGAAACGCTCGCGGCCGAGATTGCCAGCGAAGGCGGTGAGGCCGCGTTTCTGGCGGGCGACGTGCAGTCAGAGGACTTCGCGAAAGCGCTGGTCGCGCTCGCCGTCAGTCGCTTCGGCCGGCTCGACATCGCCTATAACAACGCCGGCACGCTGGGCGAAATGGGCCCGACCTCGGGCGTGTCGGAAGCCGGCTGGTCGGCTGCTTTGGCGACGAATCTGACGAGCGCCTTTTTGGGTGCGAAGCACCAGATCCCCGAGATGGTGAAGCACGGTAGTGGGTCGGTCATCTTCACGTCGACGTTCGTTGGCTACTCATTCGCCTTCCCGGGCACCGCGGCATACGCTGCGAGCAAGGCCGGCTTGATTGGGCTGACGCAAGCGCTTGCTGCCGAATATGGCCCGCAAGGTGTGCGCGTCAACGCCATTCTGCCTGGTGCCGTGGACACACCGATGTATCGCGACATGAACGACACCGCCGAGTCGCAAGCCTTCGTGACCGGGTTGCATGCGCTCAAGCGCGTCGCACGGCCGGAAGAACTCGCCCGTTCGGTGCTTTATCTCGCGTCCGATGACTCGTCCTTCGTGACCGGTACTGCTTCGCTGGTCGATGGCGGCGCATCGATTACGCGTACGTGAATCTCTTGATGGCGTCCGGTGTTCGGGACGCCTTGTTTGAAGAGATCACGAGGCGGTCAAGGCAACTGACTTAAGCCGGAGGCGACTGCACGATCACGCCGTACCACCCCAGGCCGCGATAACTTTCATAGCCTGGGGTGGCGGCGAACGACACGGTGCGGCCGTCAGTCAGTTGATAAAAACCTGCTGGACGGCCGTCGGTATTCAGACGGAACTGTTCGTCGAGCACGCCTTTGTCGTCCGAGCTCGCAATCACGCGGTGCGACGCGCTGACGATCATGCAGCGCGTGCGCCGCCATTCTTCCGCCGTGAGCCGCACGCCTTTAACGACTGCCGACGCTTGCGGCGCCCAATCGAAAAAGATCACCAGCGCACCAAGCGGCTTGCCGTCGACCGCGCCGTTTTCGCGGATCGCTGTCGCATAGGTTGCGACGTGCGCGTGTTTCAGAAGCGGCAGCGCCTCGATATCGCCCGCAACAAAGTCCGCGCCGGAAGGCGTCTTCATTGCATCGCGAAACCAGCTGGCGTCGGCGACATTGCGATCGTGCACCGCATACGTATCGGGCCGGCCGTTCGCGACCACATTGCCCGCGGCGTCGATGATCCATAAATCGCGGTACACGGTATAGCTATCGAGAATCACCGACAGACGGCGCGACGCATACGCCCGCGCTTCGGCACTCTGATGGGCGAGGCAGTCGACCACCGCGGAGTCGGTGGCCCACCAGCGCACGTCACATGAGCGTTCGTACAGATTGCGGTCGATCACGTCGATCATGTTCAGCGCGAGATCGGCGCAACGCTGGCCTTCGTGCGAGCGCAGCCGTTCGATCATGCTGTCGCCGAGATCGGTCAGCTTGGTCAGCGAGCCGGCGAGTTCGCGATTGAGCACCGTGGTGATTTCGCCGATCCGCGCGGACACGTGCTTGACCTGGTTTGCCACGACCGCGAAGCCACGGCCCGCATTGCCCGCACGTGCCGCTTCGATCAATGCGTTGAGTGCGAGGAAGGTGGTCTCGCGATTGATGTCGTTGATATCGGAAATTTTCCCCGTCGCGAGCTTCTTGACGTGATGCGTCAGTTCGACGATTTCGAGCGGATTCGACATGGCCTGGTCCCGGTGGCGTGGAAATGTTGTGGCTACATAAAAGCAAGCATTGGGCCGGGTTGATTCCATGGGCTTCGTGTGCGCTGTCGTGCACACCGCAAACGTTTGGTGATGATGTCATGGTGCAGGCATGATTTGCGATGACCGGCGGCGCACCCGCTACGTGCATTACCGTGAGAGACGGCATAGGCAGGCAGCACTCGTTTGTCGACGGACTATCAAGTGGTTTGTGCGGGTGTCTGAAACTCCCGCGCATACCGCGTTGGAGGCAATCCGACAAAGCGGGTGAACGCCACGCTGAACGCGCTTGCGGAGCTGTAGCCGACGCGTTCCGCAACTTCGGCGACGCCACCCTCTTTCTGCCGCAGCAGCTTCTTGGCCAAGGCCATACGCCAGCCGAGCAGATACTCCATCGGCGCCACCCCCACTGCGCGGTTGAATCGTTCGAAGAACGCCGAGCGGGAGAGGGAGGCCTCTTTCGCCAACTGCGCAACCGCCCACGGACGGGTCGGATTTTCGTGCATTCGTCGTATCGCGACTGCGAGGCGTTCGTCGGCAAGCCCGCGCAGGAGGCCCGGCGACGCGGCGGTCCCCGCCGTGGATCGGAGGGCTTCGATGAGGAGAACTTCCAGCAGGCGTGCCAGGACGACATCGCGCGCGGGCCGCTGCTCGCGCGATTCTTCGCCCACGAGCTGCACGAGGGTGGCCAACCTCTTCTCGCCGCGAACGTGCACGAGTTGCGGGAGAAGCGAAACCAGCAAGGCCGCATCAGGCGAACCAAAGACGCAATAGCCAATCAGCGATCGAACATCAGGCGGCCCGCTTTGAACGCCGAGTCTGAACCCGCCTTGAGGCAGCGCGACGGGCGCGGTGTCGAAGTCTTCCGGTGTCGCCGGGTCGAGACTCGACATCGAGAAGCCATACGCTGAGGGAATCAGCACAAAGTCACCCTCCTGGAGGGTGATTGGCTCGTGCCCGTCGACCGCGAGACGGCACGACCCTTCAAGGATCACACAGTAGAAGGGCCGCCCGGCCTCCGAGCGGCGAACGCCCCAGGGGCCTGCGCCGCTGACGAATTTCGAGAACGGGGCGCCCGGTTGGAGCAACGTGACCACCTCGGCAAGCGGATCAACCATGCCGGACTCCTGCAAACGAAACGTGGACTCCTGATTGTAGCAAGTCCGGCTGCGGCGACGTATCGTTCCTGTACCGCAAACCACCTTCAGGAGTCTCCCCATGAAAACCGTCCTGATCACCGGATGCTCGTCCGGGTTCGGCCTCGAAATTGCCCGGTACTTCCTCGATCGTGACTGGAAGGTCATCGCCACGATGCGCACGCCGCGCGAGGACGTTCTGCCGCGCTCCGAGCGTCTACGCGTGCTCGCGCTCGACGTCACCGATCCGGACAGCGTGCGTCATGCAGTGGAGGCCGCCGGGCCGATCGATGTCCTGGTCAACAACGCAGGGATTGGCGTGCTGGGTGCCCTCGAAGGCACTTCGATGGAAACTGTCCGCGAGATCTTCGAGACGAACACCCTCGGTACGATCGCGATGACGCAGGCGGTGCTGCCTCAGTTCAGGCAACGGAAGGCCGGTGTCATCGTGAACGTCACGTCGAGCGCGACGTTGAGGCCGCTCTCCCTGCTTGCCGTCTACACCGCGAGCAAGGCGGCGGTGAACGCGTTCACGGAGTCTCTTCAGCTCGAACTCCAGCCATTCAATGTGCGAGTGAGCCTGGTACTGCCGGGGCGGGCACCGGAGACGCGCTTCGGTGAAAACGCGCAGCCGCGGATGCAGGGTGCTATCCCCGATGCCTACGCCGGCCTCGCGCAAAGTGTTTTCGCGGAATGGGCGAAGTCGACTGCGGTCACCCGGGCGCTGGATGTGGCGGAAGCGGTGTGGCGTGCGGCGAACGACCCGTCGTGCCCGGTTCGCCTTGCTGCCGGCGCTGACGCCGTGGCGTTGGCGGGATCACGCTGAATCGGAGCGCGGCCTTTAACCGGGTCGCTGCGGACCATAACGCCCTGCGAGACTCAAGCTTCGACGTCTGCGCGCCGTTATACGGGTTACAACCGTAAAAACTCGGGGGAGAACGGCGATGAACAACGATGAGCGTCTTCGGCGTGAATTCTATGTGAACCCGGCTTCCTATTGCCGGGTGATGGCCGTTGTCTCGGCCGTTACCTTCGGTCTCTACCGGGTGGAAGGCGGCGGAACGGTCGGCATGCTTTCCGTGCGCTGGGAAAAACTGGGCAATGAGGTCGTGCCGCAACTGCATGCTTACTATGACAGTTGGCGCGTTCTCGCTTCGTTCTCTGATGTTCTCGCACGGATGAGCGAAGTGGCGGGTTCATCCTGCTCGCCAGAAGCCTTGTGTCAGATCTTGCTGGATTGCGGATTCGTCAATCGAATCGAATCGAACCGGGACTGACTGAAAGCGTTCAACCGTCGATCACTCGTGAAAGATCAGTCTTAACAGGAAGGAAATCGTAATCATGTCAGTAACGGTTCGCGTGGAGTATCAGTATTGCCAACACGGCAAGAAAGCGGTTCAGACAGGAAGCGACCTGCTAACCGTGTCAGAGGATACCAAGAGCGCGATTCTCGCTATGTTGCGGCTCCTGCATCCGCGTTGGGAGTCGATCAAGGTGCTGTCTACGTCCCCGGCGACGCCGTCAGAAACGACCTCGAGCAATTGAAAAAACAGCGTTGTAGGCGAAGTGCGTCGCGTCGGTCAGGCGCGTGCGCGGCACTAGCCGCGCACGCGCATCCATTCGCTTAAAAGTGCTCGCGCTCGAAGCCCGGCAGCGCACGCGTTCCTTCAATAGCGACCGAGTGCAGCAGTTCAGGTTTCAGGTCGAGCAACCGCAGGATCGTCGGCGCGACCTGCGTGGTCGACACACGCTCGTCGTTGGTCCGACCAGCGTGATGGGCGTGAGGCACGTAGATCACGAGACCGAGATGGCTGTCGTCGGGAGCGTTGCCGCCGTGCTCTTCGTCTTTCGCCTTACTCGAGGTATAGATGACCCCCGGGTTCGGCTGGACGATGATGTCAGGTGTGCGTCCGCGTGCCGGATCGCCAAACCGGTCGGCCAGTTGCGAGCCGGACAGAATGTACGCCTGCGGGCCGTCCGCACAAATGCCGGGTGCGTTGCAGCTCAGGTTGGCTTTCAACGTCTTCACGACCGCCGGCAGTTGGCTTTGATCGCGCAACCAGATCAGGCCGACGTCATCGGTCTGGACGAAACCCGTATTGACCAGTCCCGATCCGTCATTCAGGTTGCCGCTCGTCGTATTGTTCTGCCCGAAGTTGCCGGTCGGATCCAGATAGTTGTTTGCTTCAAGCAGCTTGGAGAGCGTGTCGCCGTTCTTGATCAGCTTCGAATGATCGGTCGGAGACTGCCCATGCTTCGCAGTGACGATGATCGCCGTCGACGAATAAAGGTTGTGCTGTTTGAGTTCGGACACGATGCGACCCAAGGCGTTGTCCAGATAAGCAATCGCGCCGGTTACCTGCGGACCTGGCGTGAAGCTCGCATCCAGATAGCCGCCGCCCGTCGCCACCGTTGCCTTCTGGGCGACGCTCAAGGTCTGGAAGTTGGCTCCAAACAACGTGGGCACGTCGGCGGTGGATTTGCCCGTCGAATCCATGCCGTCAATTTGATTGATCAGCGACTGCACATGGAAATTGTCGAACTGTTCCGTGTGCATGTAGAGGTCGGTGTAGTTCGTGTGGGTCACCGGATCAATCGAATTGATCTCGGTGCGCGACAGATCGTCGACGCCTGCGCCGGACGGTCCATTGAGCCAGTCGTAGCCCCACGCATGTTTGTCCGCCCAGGCGGTGCGAGCGTGTTTCACGTTGCCTTTGACCACTTCGAAGATCGTGTTGGTCTTCACGTAGTTGTGCGGATAGACGGGCGTACAGACGCCATTGACCAGCGCATTCGGGATGGCCTGAGGATTGAACGCGCCGCCACCGTTGAGATTTGTCAGTGGGCCGCCGTTCTCGCCATCGATGCCCGTGGTCTCGTCGAATACGACATTCCAGCCTTGCTTGCCGGTGCAATTGCTATCGGACGGCGCGTAGAGCGTGCGGTCATACGATACGTCGTAGAACAGGCCCGCGGATTTGGGGGAGCCGCCAGTGACGAGCGCTGCGAGGCCCGGGAACGAATCCGAAAGGCCAGGCGTGTGCGCGTTGGTGTAGGTCGTCCCCGACTTGGCCAGCAACGCAAGATTGGGGCACGCATTCGAACCGATACAGCGGGCGACGTCCTGCTCATGCAAACCGTCGAAGCTGATCAGCAGCACATGTTTCACCGACTCGTGCTCGTGATCGTGTTCATCGTCCGCCGCAGCGCCCAGCGAGTACAGTCCAGCAAGCAACGCAACGCTTACGCCAATGGCGCTTTGTGTACGCTTCCATCTCCTGATCGTCGTCATCTCTCGTCCTTTTTGGTTGCTGCGAAACATTTGGTAATCGGAGACTGAATGTGCAGTGGAATTGAGTCGCCTGGATGAATCGACGCTTTCGATTCCATAACGCACTAACGATTTGTGCAACGATGAGAAAATCACGTAATAGTTTGTATTGCCTAAGGTTTCCTTAAGCATTGCATGGTCCGGCGAACGCCCACTTGCCCTAAAATCACGCTTACGCTACGTACTATAAATTCCAAGACCAACCATGCCACGCTACGCCATATCGAGTCTCCGACGCGCTTCCGCCGGCGTCATGTTGGCTGCAATCTCCATCTTGGTAACCGGCTGTAGTGACGGGATATCCGAGGCCGACGCCGCATTCGTTACCACCGGGACGCCGCCCCAATTCGAATCGTTGCGGATGTACGGCGCAGCGCCCGATAACCCCGCGCCGGGCAGCGGCAACACGCATGCTCTGGGCCGGCTCCATCAGGGATGCATGGCGATCATCCGCGCCGGGGGCCGCGATGTGCGCGAGACGGTGATTCTGGAGGACGAGCCGGGTCCTTCCTTCGATCTTGATGTCACCCGTACGTCCGACGGATGGAGCGTGACTTCGGACGGACTCACACCGCCGAGCACCGATCCCGTCGGTTTCCGCACGCGCTTCACCCACTGCGTGAACGCGATCCGCGACAAGTACGCAGCCGAACCGGAAAAGGCTCCGTTCAAATAAGCTTCGATCGCGCTGCGCGCGCGGTCTTCTTTATTCGCGTCGGGTTTTTGACCGGCGCGACGGTTCCTGCTGCTGTGCCAGGAGCTGATTGGCCAACTCCACGCCGTCGACACAATTTCCTGCAGCCCACGCTTCGCTGAGCGTGGTGCGAAGCGTGCGTAGCGTCTTGCGCTGCGTACGCAGGGCAGTCATGAGTTGCTCGATCTCGTCGAGCCGCGTATCGAGTTTGTGCAGCAAATCCTCTTTCGGGTAAACCTCGTCACCAGCGAAGGCCTCACGCAATCTGTCGAGCGGAAAGCCCAGAGTCTGCGCCAACTGCACCATGCGCAGGCGCCCAATGGCCTGGTCAGAGTAGACGCGATAACCGTTGGCGCTGCGCTCCGGCTCGGGCAGCAAGCCGCTCTGCTCGTAAAAGCGGATGGCAGATGGTGCGAGGCCGGTTTTTTCCGCGAGTTCGCCGATTCTCATAACGCTTGACCTTCAAGTTGACTTGAATCTTAGTATAGCGGCATCGCTCATTTTGGATGCTGACTCCGCCATGACTACATCGCTGTTCACACCCGTGCAGTTGCCCAACGGCAGTTGGCTGCCCAACCGTCTAGCCAAAGCGGCGATGGAAGAGAATCTTGCCGACGCGGGGCAACTGCCCGGCGAGACGATCCATCGGCTATACCGTTCGTGGGCCGAAGGTGGCGCAGGTCTTATCGTCACGGGCAACGTGATGATCGACGGCCGGGCGCTGACCGGGCCAGGCGGGATCGTGCTTGAGGCCAATACGCCCCTTGCACCATTCAAGCAATGGTCACAAGCGGCCCGCAGCCGTGGTGCCCAGGTGTGGATGCAGATCAATCATCCGGGCCGGCAAGTGCTGGCGGCAATGGGCGGCACGGCGTGGGCGCCTTCGGCTGTCCCGATGGCGCTCGGCAAACACAGCAAGCTGTTCGCGCAGCCGAGCGCCATGAGCGAGGACGAGATCAGCGAGACCATCGGCCGCTTTGTCGCGACGGCGCACGCTGCCGAGCAGGCGGGGTTTACGGGCGTGGAAATTCACGCCGCACATGGCTATTTGATCTCGCAGTTCCTTTCGCCGCTGACCAATCGCCGCGCCGACCGTTGGGGAGGCGATCTTGCCAACCGTGCCCGCCTGTTGCTGGACGTGGTGCGTGCTGTACGCGCAAGGGTTTCACCGGGTTTTTGCGTGGCGGTCAAACTGAACTCCGCTGACTTTCAGCACGGTGGCTTTTCGGAAGAGGACGCCCGGCAAGTCGTGCTGTGGCTGAATGACCTGTCGGTAGACCTGGTCGAGCTATCCGGGGGCAGCTACGAAAGCCCCGCGATGCAGGGCGACACTGCCGACGGGCGCACCCTCGCGCGCGAAGCCTATTTCCTCGAATTCGCCAAGGATCTGGCCAGCGTCGCCACGATGCCTGTCATGACCACCGGCGGCATCCGGCGCCGCGCGGTGGCCGAGCAGGTGCTGAACAGTGGCGTTGCCGTCGTCGGCATGGCCACGGCGCTCGCCGTGATGCCCGATCTGCCCGCACGCTGGCAAGCGGGCGCCGATCTTGGGGCGCACATTCAGCCGGTCGAGTGGCGCGACCGGGCGCTCGCGGCACTCGCGCGCATGGCACTCGTCAAACGCCGCCTGCGTTCGCTCGGCACGGGACGCACGGCGCCTGCCCGGTATTCCGCGGTCTTGACGTTGATCATCGATCAACTGCGCACGCGCCGGCTGACGCGGCGTTATCGGCAATGGAAGCAGGAGCACGCATGAAGCGTCAAATCGGACGCGGCGTGGACGATGGTTAGCCATCAGCCGACGATTGACGATTCCGTCACATGCTGTCGTTTTCGACGACGCGGCCTTCCGCACGCCAGCGCAGCATGCCGCCGGGAAGGTTGGCAACCTGCTCGAATCCGGCCTGTCGCAGCATGATCGTGGCTTGTGCCGACCGTCCGCCGGCCCGGCAGACAGTCACGATCGGGCGCTCCTTCGTGAGTTCAGCGGCGCGCCCGGCGAGCTCACCCAATGGAATGAGCGTGGCAAGGGGGATGCGCCCCAACGGTCCGTTGAACTCGTCGGGCTCGCGCACGTCGACGATCTCGACCGCACGCAGATTTTCCTCGAGCCACTGGGCATTGATTTCCCAAATGCCTGCAAAGCTGCACGTCAGTGGCGCCCAATCGGGCTCCGCCATCTGCGCGGGGTAGCTCGCGGCCAGGCCGCATTTCAGGTTCGCGGGCACCGCCACATCGATCTGCTTCGGATGCGCCAGGCGCAGGTTCGTCATGTATCCGGCGAAATCGTCTTCACACAGTTCGCCGCCAAGACGTGGATTGAAGCGCCGCTCCTCGTCCACACTGGTGACCGTCAAACCGCGATAGTCGTGGGCCGGGTAAAGCAGGCACGCGGCGGGTAGCGTAAAAATGTGGTTGTGGATCGCGCGAAACATGGCGTGCGCGTCACCGCGCTGGAAATCCGTGCGGCCCGTGCCTCTGATCAACAGGCAGTCGCCGGTAAACGCCATGGTCTCGTTGTCGAGTACGAGTGTGATGCATCCATCGGTATGGCCCGGTGTCGCGCGTATGCCCAGGTACCTCGCGCCGAACTCGACCTTGTCGCCGTGGCTCAGATAGCGGTCCGCGCCTTCGGCGCCGCTCGCAGCCGAGATCGCAATCCGGCTACCTGTGCGGCGATTCAGCATCCATGCACCGGTTACGTGATCGGCGTGGACGTGGGTATCGATTGTGTAAAGCAGATGCAATCCAAGCTCTTCGATCAGGGCGGTATCCCGGCGCACCTGTTCGAATACCGGATCGACCAATACGGCCTCTCGCGTTGCGCTATCGGCAAGAAGATACGTGTAGGTCGACGATTGCTGATCGAATAGCTGCCGGAAGATCAACACGATTTCACTCCGCGGCCCGCTTTTGCGAGCGGTTAAGGATCGCGGCCCATGGAACGTCGCCATACCGTCCTGCAGGCAGTCGAATTGGGCCCACCCCGTTCAGCGGGCCGGGTACGTGGATGCACCCGGACTCGCATTGGCCGCCGGACTTCACACTATCCGGCGCCCGTCGCTCCAATCAATGAGCGCTTTACTTCGGTTGCTCAACGTATCGCAGGTAAGGCTTCACGGTTTTGAAACCCTGCGGATATTTTTGCATCGCGGCATCGTTGGAAACGGACGTTGGAATGATCACGTCTTCGCCCGGTTTCCAGTTCACCGGCGTCGCCACCGTGTGTTTCGCGTTGAGTTGCAGGGCATCGAGCAGCCGCAACACTTCGTCGAAATTGCGGCCTGCACTCATTGGATAGACGAGCGTGGCTTTGACCTTCTTGTCAGGCCCGATGAGAAACACCGAGCGTACGGTCGCGTTGTCCACCGCGGTGCGTGGGCCGGCGCCGCTCGCCTCGGGATGAATCATGTCGTAGAGCTTCGCGACCGTCAGGTCCGGGTCGCCGATCAACGGGTAGTTGACCGCGTGGCCCTGCGTCTCCGCGATATCCTTGACCCACTCCTTGTGGTCGCCGACGGGATCGATGCTGAGCCCGATAATTTTCGTGTTGCGCTTATCGAATTCTGGCTTGAGACCCGCCAGGTAGCCGAGTTCCGTGGTGCAAACCGGGGTGAAATCCTTCGGATGCGAAAACAGGATCGCCCAATGGTCACCGATCCATTCGTGAAAACGGATCGTTCCTTCGGTGGTTTCCGCAGTGAAATCGGGAGCGTTTTCTCCAAGTCGAATCGACATCATCAGTCTCCATAGGTTGGGTGCACCAAGGTACCCGTGCCGCGGCCGGCGTGACGTCCCCCGGGCTGCCTGGGTGTTGAGTGGCAATTGGTCTGACTAGAGACTACCCTCCGGCCGGTTGCACCGTATCGTGCCGGAGGACCGTCTGCGGGCGCAGCAGATACAGAGACGCTCTCGAATAGCCGGGATGTGGGACAGACATCGGGATGCGCTGCGGGTCGCACCTATAGCGTAGAACAAAAAAGACTGTCCCTGTAGGCAGGTTGTAGGGCGAATCCGCAGTTGCGGTGGGAAGTTCACGTGCACGCCGAAGAAGGAGAACTCGCACGTTGATTCGGGCCGTATTCAGATCAAACGGCAAACGATCGGTCAGAGTGGGATGCCGGCGACAGCCGGCTTTTCGGTGGTCGGCAGCTCGAAACAGAATGCCGTGCCCGTTCCCTCACGTTCGAGCAGGCGTATCTGGCTGTGATGCAACTGCAGCATGCGCTGCACGATCAGCAGACCGAGTCCGCCGCCGCGATGCGCGCCACCTGAACTGAACGGACGTTCGAACAGACCTTCGCGCTGCTCCGCTGGAATGCCGGGACCGGTGTCGCTGACCGTGACCGATACCTTGCCGTCCTTGTGCGCGAGATCGACATCGATCGACCCGCCGGCGGGCGTGTGGCGGATCGCGTTGTCGAGCAGGTTCGTCAGCACGCGCTCGATCATCCCCAGGTCGGCGTAGACCGCCGGCAGACGAGGAGGGAAGTCGGCGCGCAACTGGATCTGCCGCGCCTCGGCCGGCAACTCGAATTTTTGGAAGACGTCCTGGACCAGATCGACCAGCGAGAACGGCTCGAGTGCGGGTTGCACGTTGCCGTGTTCGAGCCGGGCCAGTTCGAATAGTGCCTGCGCGAGCCGCCCGACCTTGACGCTCTGTGCGAGCGCAATCGCCAGATAGCGTTTGCGCTCCGTTTCGCCGAGCGTCTCGGCTTTGAGTGACAGCGTCTCGAGGTAGCCGTGCAGCGAGGTCAGCGGCGTGCGCAGGTCGTGCGAAATATTGGCGATCAGCTCGCGCCGCTGCTGATCCTGGCGCGTCAGCGCGCGCCACTGGTCGCCGATGCGGTTGGCCATCTGCGCGAACGTCGCTTCGAGTACGCCGATTTCGTCGCGCCTTCCAGCGGGCGACGAGCGTGGCACTGCGGGCTGGGTGTCCGGCTCGCCGTCGGCATCGAAACGGCGCATGGCGTCGGTGAGGCGGCGTAGCGGCCGCGTGATCAGGCCGAATGCCGTCAAACCCGCAAGCAATCCCAGCAGCGCGACCAGCGCCATCGACCAGAGCGTGGTACGCAGCACCGAGCTGGCGGCCACGCGTGCGGCGAGCGCGTCGTGTTCCTCGCCGAGCAGGACCACGTAGATATAGCCGGACGGCGGCTGCCCGTTCAATTGCAGCGGCGCGGCGCTAAACACTTTTCTCCCGTCGACGCTGCGCGGGTCGTCGCCGAGGATCGGCAACGCCTCCCCGGCGATAAATTGCCGGACGGGCGCGAGATCCACCTGAGCGCGCTTGACGTGGCCCGCGGGGGCGTCGTCGCCCTCGATGCGCCCCTGGTTGTCGAGCAGGTACACCTCGACGCTCGGATTCACCATCATCAACTGGCCGAACAGTTGGCGCACCGCGTCGGGCCGCAGGCCGTTCGCGTCCATCAGCGTAGTGCGATGCGCGATATGGTTGGCGAGATCCTTCGACAGGCGCTGCACGACTTCTTTTTCGTGCAGGTCGCTCGAGCGGATCTGCAGCCACGCCGATGCGCCGCAGCACGCCAGCAGTAGTGCGGAGAAGACGAGCGAGAGCCGCTGGGTCAGTGTCAGGTTCACGGCGCGTCCTGAGGTGCGCCGGCGGGCGTGGGCCCGTCGCCTGGATTGCCGGGCATGGCCAGCTTGTAGCCGCGCCCCCAGACGGTCAGGATGCGCTCGGGCTGGGCGGGGTCGGTCTCGATCTTCGCGCGCAGGCGGTTGATGTGGGTGTTGACGGTGTGTTCGTAGCCTTCGTGCTGATAGCCCCACACGGCATTGAGCAGGTCCATCCGCGAGAACACTTTGCCTGGATGCTGCGCGAAGAAATACAGCAGGTCGAATTCACGCGGCGTCAGTTCAATCGGCTTGCCGTCGACTGTCGCCTCGCGCGTTAGCGGATCGATCGTGAGTCCGGCGAGTTGCAGACTGCCCGCGTCGATGCGCGAGTCTTTCGCCATGGCTTCGACGCGCCGCAGCAAGGCTTTGACGCGCGCAACCAGTTCGAGCACCGAGAACGGCTTGGCCAGGTAGTCGTCGGCGCCGAGTTCGAGGCCGAGGATCCGGTGCACTTCGCTCGACCGCGCGCTGGTGATGATGATCGGCGTATAGCGCGTCATCGCGCGGGCGCGCCGGCAGATTTCCAGGCCGTCGACGCCGGGCAGCATCAGGTCGAGGATCAGCGCGTCCCAGCCGCCTTGCTCCAGCAGACGCAGCCCTTCGCTGCCGTCGGCGCTGTGCACGACTTCGTAGCGCTCGTCGCGCAGATGAAGGCTCAGCACGTTGGCGATGTCGACGTCGTCTTCAACGATCAGGATGCGCTTCAGTGGGTCCATGGAGGGCTTTAGCCGCGGGTAAGGGCGTGGTTCAAAGCGGTGGAAAGACAGGGCGCCCGCAAAAACGGGCCGTTGCGCCATTGTGCAAAATTTCCGGGCGGCGAGTTATCACATTTAATTTAACTTTTCGTGAGGACTTTGACACCCCTCGCGCCCTAGGATGTGGGCACTTTCCGCTGATTTGCAGCGTACCCAAGCCGTGTAACTACCCTAACTGACTTACAACATCGCCCGGAACCGACATGCTACTCATCGTTCTTGCCTATCTTGGCGGCGCTCTGACGATCCTCAGTCCGTGCATCCTGCCGGTGCTGCCCTTTGTCTTCGCGCGCGCCGATCAGCCCTTCGTGCGCAGCGGGCTGCCATTGCTGGCCGGCATGGCGCTGACCTTCGCCATCGTCGCGACCCTCGCCGCCGTGGGGGGGGGCTGGGTCACGCAGGCTAACCAGTATGGCCGCTGGCTCGCAATCATCTTGCTCGCCGTCTTCGGACTGACGCTGCTGCTGCCGCGTTTCGCGGACCATCTGATGCGCCCGCTGGTGAGCGCCGGCAATCGCCTGTCGAATTTCGCGCAGGGCGACGGTCAGCAGGTTCGCGCGGGATCGTCCTTTCTGCTGGGCATCGCCACCGGTTTGCTGTGGGCGCCGTGCGCCGGTCCGATTCTCGGCCTGGTGCTGACCGGCGCGGCATTGCGGGGCGCGAGCGTCGGCACCACGCTGTTGCTGGTGGCCTATGCGGCCGGCGCGGCGACTTCGCTCGCGGTGGCGCTGCTGATCGGCGGCCGGGTGTTCACGGCGATGAAGCGCTCTCTGGGCGCGGGCGAATGGATCCGCCGCGGGATCGGCGCGGCGATGCTAGGCGGCGTGGTGGCGATTGCGTTCGGGCTCGACACCGGCGTGCTGGCGCGTGTATCGACCATCGCTACCGGTGGCCTTGAACAGAAACTGGTCGACAAGCTGTCGCCCGGCGCGACGCCGACCAATCCGGTGGCGGCGGGTAACAAGACCAATGCGCCGGCCAATGCATCGGGCAGCGATGCCGTGATGACGGCCAACCCTGCTGCCGATGCAAGCGACGCCGGCGCGATGATGCGTGCTTCGCAAGGCGCATCAGACGGCGCGGCTGCGTTGCCCGTCGAAGGTGTGCTGCCGACCTTGAACGGCGCCGTCCAGTGGCTGAATTCACCGCCGCTGACGGTTCAGGACCTGCGCGGCAAAGTTGTGCTGGTCGATTTCTGGACATACTCGTGCATCAACTGCCTGCGTTCGCTGCCCTACGTGAAAGCATGGGCGCAGAAGTACAAGGACCAGGGGCTCGTCGTCATTGGCGTGCATGCACCGGAATTCGCGTTCGAACGCAATATCGACAACGTGAAGAAGGCTGTCCACGATCTCGGCGTGGACTATCCCGTCGCGATCGACAACAACTACGCGATCTGGCGTGCACTGAACAATCAGTACTGGCCGGCCCATTATTTCGTCGATGGTAAAGGGCAGATTCGCTATCACCACTTCGGCGAAGGCGACTATGCGGAATCGGAAAAGGTGATTCAGGAATTGCTGACCGAGGCAGGGCACGCGAATGCGTCGAAGGTCGCACTCGGCATCACCGGCACGGGCGTGCAAGGCGTGCAGGCAGCGGCCGACAGCGCCGACATGCAGTCGCCGGAAACCTATATCGGATACGAGCGTGCCGAGAATTTCGTGTCGCCCGGCGGCGCGGCGGAGGACAAGGTTCACACCTATACGGTGCCGTCACAGCCCGCCGTCAACGATTGGGGGCTGGCCGGTGTGTGGAATGTGGGTGCCGAACAAGCGACGCTCGCCGCGGCGTCCGGACGCATCGTCTATCGCTTCCATGCGCGTGATCTGCATCTGGTGCTCGGTCCGGGCAAGGACGGCAAGCCAGTTCGCTTCCGCGTAAGCGTGGATGGTGCCGCACCGGGCGCTGCGCACGGAACAGACGTCGCCGCCGACGGTGCCGGCACCGTCACCGAGCAGCGTCTTTACCAACTCGTGCGGCAGACCGGCGATGTTGCGGATCACACGTTCTCGATCGAGTTTCTGGATCCAGGCGTGCAAGCGTTTGCCTTTACGTTTGGCTAAGCTGAGCCTGACGGCGTGACTCAACCACTCCTTGAAAGACTGAAAATCATGCAAACAACTTCTACTAGCAGCAAGGTTTCCCAGCGCAGGCGTTCGTCGTTTTTCCGGCTCGCGGGTTGCGTCGCCATTGCGGCGGGCGTCTTCGCCGCGCAGCGCATCGCGAACTCAGCCGAAGCATTGACGAAGATTCCGCCGCCTGCCCATGACGAGAGCGTCGGCTCGATGCATAGCGAAACCGCTGTGTTCGCGGGCGGTTGCTTCTGGGGCGTTCAGGGCGTGTTCGAACACGTGCGCGGTGTGAAGCAGGTCGCCTCGGGATACACGGGCGGTGCCGCTGGCACTGCGCAATATGAAACCGTCAGCGAGGGCGATACTGGGCACGCGGAATCGGTGCAGGTCACCTATGACCCGACGCAGATAACGTACGGACGTTTGCTGCAGATTTTCTTCTCGGTTGCACACGACCCCACCGAGCTGAACTACCAGGGCCCCGACCACGGCACGCAATACCGCTCGGCGATCTTTCCGGCCAATCCTGAGCAGCGTAGCGTCGCGCAATCGTATATTGCGCAGCTCGACAAGGCGCACGTATTTTCAGGGCCAATCGTCACGCGCGTGGAAGATTTCAAGGGTTTCTATCCGGCAGAAAGCTATCACCAGAATTTCCTCGCGCTCCATCCTGACTACCCGTACATCGTGATTAACGATCTGCCGAAGGTGAGTGGACTGAAGCGTATGTTTCCCGATCTGTATCGCAACGATCCTGTGCTGCTCAAAGTGAGCGGCTAGTTTCTCGAGCGAGCCGCTCAACCCTCGAATCAAGCCTTCAACGGTAGCCAGATTTCGAGCCCACCCATGCCGCTGACCGGATCGAACTTCTCGTCATAGCGCTCGAAGTTGGGCGCATCGGCGGGAATATGTCCCGATGCCGGCAGCCACTGATTCCAGATCGTGTTCCAGGTGCGCCGTATGGTCGAGATATGCTCGCGGTGGTTGAACACCGCGTAGCGCTGCGGGGAAATGCGCAAGCGGCTCAGTTCGGCAGGCAATGCCGAAAAGTCGCTGACTTCGACGCCGCACAAATAGTCGACGTTGCCGGCGTCGTCGGCGTTGTAGCAGACGCCATACGCCACGTTGCCGACCTGGCCCGGCACTCTGCCGAAGTATTCGCCAAAGCGCTGCCACTGCGAAGGAATCGCGGCGCAGGTTTCGCTTGTATAGCGCTCGCTCAGGCCCGCGACGAGAAACGGTTTGCCGTCTTCGAAACGCGGCGGTTCGAGATGCGTGAGAAGGGTTTCGTCCATTTTGATCGGCTCCACGATGGCGATGTTGTCGAGGTGACCACGCGCGCGTAGCGCTTCGGGCGTCAGTCCGAATTGCTCGCGAAACGCACGCGTGAATGCTTCGTGAGAACCGTAACCGGCGTCGATGGCGACCGTCAGAATATCGGGTGCACCGTCGGCGAGACACCGTGCCGCTTCGCTCAAGCGGCGCGCGCGAACATAGCGCATCACCGAAAGCCCCGTGGCCGCTTCGAAAGCGCGCGCCAGGTGAAAGCGCGACACGCATCCACAGTTGGCGATGTCGTCGAGTGTCAACTCGCGAGCAAAGTGGCTTTCGATAAACCAGAGCGCTTTTCCAACGGGGTTCATTTCGGCTCTCACGTCAGCATGAAGCCAGCATAGCCAGGCGCGATGCGGCGCATTTGATCGCGCTTGCGGTTTTGCGGTGGGCGCGTTCTTGACCGCGATCGACCTTGTTTCAGGTCGGAGAGGTCAGTAGTTTTCGGTCGCTGCCGCGTTGCTGGCACCACGCGACTGCGCTGCAGCGGACCCGCCGTCACCGTGTGCATCCGCGTGCGCGTTCGCGTTCGCGCCACCGGGTTGCCCCGGGCGCAGCAGCAAACCGCCCAATACACCCGCCGCTGCCGCGAAAATCGCACCGAACAGGAACGCCACGTGGTAGCCGCTATTGAGCGCCGTCACCGCGTTTTCAGAAGCCTGCATCGCGTCACTGCGCGCTGCCGCGAGACTCGCGAGCACGGCGAGACCGAGTGCGCCACCCATCATGAACGACGTATTGACGATCCCGGACGCGAGACCCGAGTCGCTCGGATCGACGTCGCTCATGGCGGCCAGCAGCAAGGGATTAAATGCGATGCCCGCGCCGAAGCCGAGCAGGATCATGCCGGGCAGCACGTCGAGCACGAAGCTGCCATTGACGGGCGCGCGTGCAAACAGCGCAAGGCCAACCGCCGCGACCAGCAACCCGACGGCAAGCGGCGCGCGCAGACCGAAGCGCATCACCGCGCGTGCCGACAGGCCCAGTGAAAAGAACGCCATGATCAGATTGGCCGGCAAAAACGCGAGCCCGACCTGCAAGGGCCGGTAGCCGAGCACGCGCTGCAGATACAACGCGGAGATGAAGAACCACGCGAACATTGCCGCTGCCCACAGTACGCCGACCACGTTCGCGGTCGCGACATTGCGCAGGCGGAACAGACCGAGCGGCATCAACGGATGCTGCACGCGCGCTTCGATCACGAGAAACACGGCCAGCAGCGCGAGCGCGGCGAACAGCAGACCGAGCGTCTGTGCCGAGGTCCAGCCCGCTTCGTTGCCATTTACGACTGCGTACACGGCCAGCATCAGCGAAGCGGTGACTGTGACCGCACCGGCCACGTCGAGCCGTTCGCCATGAGCATGGCCGCGTGCCGATGGCAGGAGCGCGACGCACAGCGCGTAGACAGCGATGCCAATCGGCAGGTTGACCAGAAAGATCCAGTGCCAGCTGAGCAGGTTGGTCAGCAGACCGCCGAGCAACACGCCGATGCTGCCGCCACCCGCGCAGACGAAACCGTAGATACCCATCGCTTTGGCGCGTTCGCCCGCTTCGGTGAACAGATTCATGATCAGCGACAGCGAAACAGCGGAGACGACTGCGCCGCCCAAACCCTGCACAGCACGCGCGCACACCAGCAGGATTTGCGAATTCGCCAGGCCGCACGCGAGCGACGCCAGCGTGAACAGCGTGATGCCGCCGAGAAACAGCTTGCGGTGGCCGTAGAGATCGCCCAGCCGTCCGCCCAGCAGCAGGCAGCCGCCGAAGGTGAGCATGTACGCGTTGACCACCCACACCAGCGAGGTTTCGCTAAAGCCGAGGTCCGCGGCGATCGACGGCAAGGCAACGTTCACGATCGTCGTATCGAGCACGATCATGAGCACGCCGAGGCACAGAACGATCAGCGCCAACCAGCGTTTGTTGCCGTGGATGAAATGGGTCATGCAGGGGCTCCTTTGCCGTGGTCTATCGAGCGGAAGCGGGCTCAAGCAGGCTCAAGCGGGCACCAGCGGATGCAATCGAATGCCGGACGTTCCGCCGCTCGGCACGAAGTCGAAGCCCGGTCGGCAACCCGTTGATGGCAATGGGGATTTTTAGTCTAGCACCCGCGAGTTTTAAGCCACAACTACGAATTCCTGGGCGGGGTTGCCCATTAATCGCCGCCCAGCAGTTCGTACTTGCCGCCGCGCTCCAACGCTCGCTGATAGGCGGGCCGTGCGTGAATGCGTTTCAGGAAATCGACGACGGCGGGAATCTGCCCTTCCATGCCGCCGCGCGCGGTGGCGGCTTCGAGCGGAAAGCTCATCTGAACGTCAGCCGCCGTGAAATCGTTGCCGACGAACCAGCCGGTCGCGCTCAATTCCTTATTGATGAAACCGAGGTGCAGTTTCAACTGCGGATCGAGGAAGCTCGATTGCAGCGTCCACGCGATCTTGCGGGCGATCGGCTTGGCGAAGAACGGCATCGGCGCGCTGGCGATGCGCAGGGCGATCAGTTTCAGCAGCAGCGGCGGCATCGCCGAGCCTTCCGCATAGTGCATCCAGTAGGTGTAGCGCAGCCGCTCGGGCGTGCCCGCTGCGGGCGCGAAGCGGCCTTGACCGTACTTGTCGACCAGATACTCGATGATTGCGCCGGATTCGGCGAGGGTCTGGCCGTCGTCCGTAATGACGGGCGACTTGCCGAGCGGATGCACCGCACGCAACTCGGGCGGCGCCAGCATCGTTTTCGGATCGCGCTCGTAGCGCTTGATTTCGTATGGCACGCCGAGTTCTTCGAGCAGCCACAACACGCGTTGCGAGCGGGAGTTGTTCAGATGATGGACGATCAGCATGGGTCGAAGGAGGTTGGCCGGTGAAGCGTCACATCATAGGGGCGTTGTGCCGAGGCGGGGCTCTATTTGCTCGCCCCTTTGACGAAAGGGGCGAGCCATGCGGTGCGTCTCTTACTCCGATCCCATGCAACATAGTTGCCGAGGAAAGAGGGACTACATGAGGGGCTACCCGAGCGTACGCAATTCAAAGCGTTTGATCTTGCCGGTTTCGGTGCGCGGCAGCGAGTCGATGAAAGCGATGACGCGTGGGTATTTATACGGCGCCACGCTATTTTTAACGAAATCCTGCAGTTGCGCGACCATTTGGTCGTCAGGCGTATAACCTGGGTTCAGCACCACGAAGGCCTTGACGATCTGTCCGCGCGTCTCGTCGGGTACGCCGATCACGCCGCATTCGGCCACCGCGTCGTGTTGCATCAACACGCTTTCCACTTCCGGGCCGGAGATGTTGTAGCCGGCGGAGACGATCATATCGTCGGCGCGGGCCTGATAGAACACGTAACCGTCTTCGTCGAGATAGACCGAGTCACCGGGAAGATTCCAGCCGTCGCGAACGAACTTCGCTTGCCGTTCGTCGGCGAGATAGCGGCAGCCCGTCGGCCCGCGCACCGCGAGTTTGCCGATTGTGCCAGCCGGGACCGGTTGCATGGCGTCGTCCACGGCCTGCACGACGTAACCCGGCACCGCGCGGCCGATGGCATGCGGGCGGATCGCGTCGCCTTGCGCCGAGATGAAAATATGGATCAGCTCCGTGCCACCGATCCCGTCGATCATCTCGATGCCGCTTGCGTCGTGCCATAGCCTGCGCGTCGAATCCGGCAACGCCTCTCCCGCCGAGACCGTTTTCTTCAAGCTTGAAACGTCGTGATGCGCAACGAGCGGCGCCATCTGCCGATAGAACGTCGGCGCGGTGAACATGATCGTCGTGTGAAAGCGCTCGACGGTTTGCAGCAAGGTCTCGGGCGTGAGCTTCTCGATCAGCACCGTCGACGCGCCCACTCGCAGCGGAAAGCACAGCAAACCACCGAGGCCGAATGTGAAGGCGAGCGGCGGCGTGCCGCAAAACACATCGCTCGGTGAAGGTTTCAGAACATGACGCGGAAACAGATCGCACATCGCCAGGACGTCGCGATGAAAGTGCATGCAACCCTTCGGTGCGCCCGTCGTGCCGCTGGTGAAGGCGATCAGGCAGACGTCGTCAGCGGCGGTATCGCAGGCGGCGAAGTGGCCCGGCTTGTTGATCGCGAGGGTGTCGAGCGAATCGGCGGAATCATCGTGAAACAGGCGCGTTTGTTTCAAACCCGCACAGTAGAACTCGTCCTTGGGATCGTTGCAGCGTGCGAGTTCGGCGGTCAGGCGTGCGTCGCATAGCGCGGCGTTGACTTGCGCCTTGTCGATGATCTGCTTGAGTTCTTTCGCACGCAGCAGCGGCATGGTGGGCACCACGACGAGGCCGGCTTTCAGCGCCGCGAGCGCCGTCACTGCCATGTGCAAGGTGTTCGGTCCGCGTAACAGCACGCGGTTGCCAGGCTGCAAACCCATCTCATCGACCAGCACGTGCGCGCTGCGATTCACCAAGGCGAGCAACCCGCCGTAAGTGGTCGCCTGCGGTTTTCCATCCACGTCCGACCAGATCGCCGGACGGTCGCGATGTCCCGCTTCGATCGTTCTGTCGAGCAATTCCGTCGCGCAATTGAGGCGCGCCGGGTAAGCAACGTCCGGGTTGTCGAGCAGAAAGACAGGCCATTGATCCTGCGGCGGAAGATTGTCGCGCGCGAAGGTATCGACGTGTGCTGACGGTTCCATCATGGTCTCCCGGGCGTTGAGCCGGCTGAATGCGCTTCGGTTGGCTTGGTGGCTGGCTATTGCGTGTTTCGTGTGCTTACTGCGGAATCACTGCCGTGGCTTCGATCTCGACCTTGGCTTCGTCTTCGATCAATGCAACGACCTGTACCGCGCTCATCGCGATGTCGTAGTCGCCGATCAACTCGCGAAACGCACGGCCGATATCTTTCAGCGAGGCGAGGTATTCGCGCTTGTCCGTGACGTACCACGTCAGGCGGACCAGATTCTCGGGCTTGCCGCCCGCTTCGTGCAGGACGGCGAGGATGTTCTTGAGCGCCTGAATCGCCTGCTGCGCGAAGTCGGTGGTCTGAAAACGCGCCTGTTCGTCCCAGCCGATCTGGCCGGCGATGAACACCTGCGTGCCGGTTGCGGCAACGCCGTTCGCGTAGCCGCGCGGCTTGATCCAACCGGCGGGAAGGAGAGCTTTTTTCATGAGCGATGCGCCTCGATGGATTCAGGCTGTGGGACAAACGCCGCGAGCGCGCTCGCGATGTCTGTGGGAATGTCGATGGATGTGCCGCTTTCGAGCGATGTCGTTACCAGCACCTGTTTCGCGCGAAACCGGATTTCGTCGCCGTGCTGGCCGACGATCTCGATACTGATCGAGCGGCGCCCGACCTTCGTGACGCTGAGTGACAGCGTGATCGTTTCGCCCATCTGGCTCGGCCGCGAAAACTCGCAATCGAGCTTGACGATCGGCAAGCCGACCCGGCGTTGCGCGATCATTTGCGCATAGTCGATCTGCATGCCTTCGTTGAACCAGTCTTCGACCAACGCGTTGGTCATCACCAGATATTGCGGAAAGAACACGATGCCGGCCGGATCGCAGTGCTGGAAGCGGATACGGACAGGTCGTTCGAAGGTCGCGTTCATTTCGCCGCGTCCTTGATGACTTCCGCGGCGTGCGCCTTCAGAAGGTCGCGGCCGACAATCAACTGCTGCACCTCAGTCGCGCCTTCATAGATCCGCAACGCACGAATTTCACGGTAGAGCATCTCGACGGCTGTGCCGCTTTGCACGCCCATGCCGCCATAGAGTTGCACGGCGGCGTCGATCACCTGTTGCGCGCCTTCGCTTGCGTGCCACTTGGCCATTGCGGCTTCACGCGTGACCTGTTCGCCCTGATCGCGCAGCCAGGCTGCGCGATAGACCAGCAATGCGCTGCTGTCGATCGTCAATGCCATTTGCGCGAGCTTGGCTTGCGTCAACTGAAAATCGCCGAGCGTCTGTCCGAACATCTTGCGCGACGCCGCCCGCGAGAGACCTTCAGCCATCGCATGACGCGCGAAGCCCAACGACGCTGCCGCCACCGAGGTGCGGAAAATATCCAGCGTACGCATCGCGAGTTTGAAACCTTCGCCGGGTGCGCCGAGCATCTGGCTGCGCGGCACGCGTGCGCCGGCAAAGTGCAAACGCGCTAGCGGATGCGGCGCGATCACGTCGATGCGTTCGGCGATTTCCAGACCCGGGGTGTCGGCATCGACGATGAAGGCGGTGATGCCGCGTGCGCCCGGCGCTTCGCCGGTTCTGGCGAACACTACGTAGAAGTTGGCGATGCCGCCGTTGGAGATCCACGTTTTGTCGCCGTCGAGTACGTAGAAGTCGCCGTCTTCGCGCGCTGAGAGGGACATCGCAGCGACGTCCGATCCCGCTTCCGGTTCCGACAAAGCGAAGGCGGCGATAGCCGTGCCATTTGCGACCCGTGGCAAATAACGTGTCTTTTGCTCATGAGTGCCGCCGAGCGAGATCGCGCCAGAGCCGAGTCCCTGCATCGCCAAGGCGAAATCCGCGAGACCGGAATGCTTGGCGAGCGTCTCACGCAGCAGGCACACCGCGCGCGTTTCGATCGTGTCGCCATTCCCGCCGTAGGCAACGCCGCCGACACCGTATTTCAGCCAGCCCGCTGCACCGAGTTCACGGACCAGGCGGCGGCAGGTTGCATCGACGTCGTCATGTTCTACGTGCGAGAGATTCGCGCGGCACCATGCTTCGATACCCGCAGCCAGTTCGCGATGGCGTGGTTCGAAAAACGGCCAGGCCAGTGCGCTGTGCAGATCCAGATCGCTGTTGGTGCTCAATTCAATCTCCCTCGAAGACAGGGCGGGACTTCGCGGCAAACGCGCTATACGCACGTTCGAAATCGCGCGTGCTCATACAGATTGCCTGTGCTTGCGCTTCCGATTCGATCGCTTCGTCGATGCTCATGCTCCATTCCTGGTGCAGCATCTTCTTCGTGATGCCGTGCGCGAAGGTCGGACCGGCGACGAGATCGGCGGCGAGCTTCTGTGCGTCTGCGATGAGCGCTGCCGGTTCGCACAGGCGGTTATAGAAGCCCCATGCGTGGCCCTCGTCACCACTCGCCGAGCGGCCGGTGAACAGCAATTCGGCGGCGCGTCCCTGACCGATGATGCGCGGCAGGATCGCGCAAGCGCCCATATCGCAACCCGCGAGGCCGACGCGAGAGAACAGAAACGCGAGCTTGCTGCGCGCGGTGCCGAGCCGCATATCGGACGACATTGCCAGGATCGCACCGGCGCCGGCACAGACGCCGTCGACTGCGGCGATGATGGGTTGCGGGCAGTGACGCATCGCTTTGACCAGATCGCCGGTCATGCGTGTGAACAGCAGCAGTTCCGGCATCGGCAGATTGATCAGCGGCGCGATGATGTCGTGTACGTCGCCACCGGAGCAAAAGTTCTCGCCTGCGCCGTGAATCACGACTGCCTTCACGTCGGTCGCGTACGCGAGTTGCCGGAACAGATCACGCAACTCCGCATACGATTCGAACGTCAGCGGGTTTTTGCGTTCGGGGCGGTTCAGCGTGATCGTCGCGACCTTGTCGGCGACCGACCAGCCGAAGTGCCGCGCCTCGTAACCGGCGAGTGTCAGGCGGTTGCCGGCTAGTAGCGCGTCGGCGTTGGATCGTGTCATGAGTGTCTCCAGTTCGGTGCGGATCAGTCTTTCAGACTGTCGAGCAGATGTTGTTTGAGTTTGCCGAGGCGCTGATGGGTCCGCGATTTTTCGTCGAGGCTCAAGCCGCCGAACAGTTCGACAACCCATTGCTCATGCGCGATGGCCATCTTGTCGAACGCCTTGCGACCCGCGGGTGTGAGGCACACGCTGATCGAGCGGCGATCGTTGGGATCGGTGCCACGAGAAACCAGACCTTCTTTTTCGAGCTGATCCGTAATGCCGGTCACGTTGCCGCCCGTCACCATCAAACGGCGCGACAGTTCGGTCATCTTCAGGCCTCCCGGATGACGTTCTAGTTGTGCCATCAAATCGAAACGCGGCAACGTGGTGTCGAATTCGTTGCGCAGGCGCTTGCGCAGTTCGGCTTGCACGAGATTGGTTGTGGTCAACATGCGCAACCATAGACGCAGGCCCATGTGACTATCGGCGCCGGTACTCATTTCCAGATCCACGACGTTCTCCGCTGGTTTGGCGACGCCTTTGCGCGGCGGCTTTGTTTCAACCGTCGTGGTCTTTTTGAAGTTCGATAACTTGGTCACATTACTTCTCCACCGGAGATGGAAATGGATTGACCCGTGATCGCGTCCGAGCCGGGTTGGCAGAGCCAAAGCACTGAGTTCGCGACTTGCTCCGGGCTCACGAAACGACGCTGCGGATTCGTGCGCAGCAAGGTTTCACGCGCTTGTTGTTCGGTGCGTGAGGTCTTGCTGGTGATCTGTTCGAGCGATGCATGCAGCAGTTCGGTTTCTGTATAACCGGGGCAGACGGCGTTGACCGTGATGCCCTTGGTTGCGACTTCCAGCGCGAGTGAACGCGTCAGGCCGATCACGCCATGTTTCGCGGCGCAGTAAGCGGCGACGTAGGCGTAGCCGATTTGCCCCGCTGTGCTCGCGACATTGACGATGCGGCCGTGGCCACGATCGAGCATGCCGGGTAACACGGCGCGCGTGCCGAGGAAGACGCCGGTGAGGTTCACGTCGAGCATGCGCTGCCAGAGCGCCATGTCGGTGTGAGCGAAGGGCGCGGCTTGCGCCTGGCCGGCGTTGTTGACGAGGATATCGATTGCGCCGGCTTGTGCGAATGCCTTCTCAACCGATTCTTCGCTTGTGACGTCGACGCTGATGCAGGCGACCTCGCCGAGCCCGTTGAAACTCTCGCGCTGCGCATCAAGACGTTGTGCGTTCCGTCCCATCAGGGTGACGCGAGCGCCAGCGTGCAACAGCGCTTCGGCCACTGCCGCGCCGATGCCGCTGCCGCCGCCTGTGACGACAGCGTGCTGTCCTGCGAGGGTCGTGTTGGGCGTATTCACGTTGTCCCCTCAGCGCGTTGCGCGCGTTCTTGTGGCGACAGGCCCGCGTTCGCCGCAGCCTGGGCGCGCTCACGCTCGATATTTCGTTCGAGTTGCGACTTGGCTGCTGTATAGGGCTTCGGCCACGTCACGTCGAAGTAACCGATTTTTGCGGCTTCATTCAACGTCCACGACGGGTTAGCCAGATGCGGCCGCGCGATCGCACAGAGATCGGCACGGCCTGCCGCGATGATGCTGTTCACGTGGTCCGCTTCCGAGATCGCACCAACGGCGATGGTTGCGATGCCGGCTTCGTTGCGCACGCGGTCGGCAAAAGGCGTCTGGAACATGCGGCCAAACACGGGCTTTTCCTGCTTGCTGACCTGGCCCGACGAGACGTCGATCATGTCCGCGCCTGCGGCTTTGAACGCGCGGGCGATCTGAACGGCGTCGTCGGGCGTGGTGCCGCCTTCGACCCAATCGTTAGCGGAAATACGCACGGAAATCGGCTTGTCTTGCGGCCAGACGGCGCGGATCGCCTTGAAGACCTGCAACGGGTAACGCAGACGGTTTTCAAGTGAGCCGCCATATTCGTCGGTGCGCTGATTCGTCAACGGCGACAGGAAGCTCGAGAGGAAATAGCCGTGTGCGCAGTGCAGTTCGAGCCAATCGAAGCCGGCTTCCGTGGACATTTGTGTGGCGCGTACGAATTGCGCTTCGATTTCTTTAAGTTCGTCTCGTGTGGCTTCATGCGAGGTCTGACTGACGCCGCTTAAATATTGCTGCGGCGAAGCGGACACGAGCGGCCAGTTGCCTTCGTCAAGCGGCTGGTCGATGCCTTCCCACGCTACACGTGTCGAGCCTTTTGCGCCGGAGTGCCCTAGCTGAATGCCGATCTTCGCGTCCGATTGACTATGCACGAGATCGACAATTCGCTTCCATGCCGTGACATGTTTCGGCGCGTACATGCCGGGACAAGCGGGCGTGATGCGCGCTTCGGGCGACACGCAGGTCATTTCCGTCATGACCAGCCCGGCGCCGCCCATGGCGCGGGCACCGAGATGCATCAGGTGATAGTCACCGGCAATGCCGTCGACGGCGGAGTATTGCGCCATCGGCGAGACGACGACGCGGTTTTTCAGGGTGACGCCACGCAACGTGAAGGGCGTGAACATCGGCGGAACGGAGTGCTTTTCAGGCGCGCGTTCAATGCCGGAGCGGTGTGCGAGCCAGTCTTCGAACGTCGAGAGATAGGTTGCGTCACGTTCCCGCAAATTCTCGTGCGAAATGCGCTGCGAGCGCGTAAGCAGCGAATACGCGAACTGTTCCGGTTCGAACGACGTATAGCGGTCGACATGCTCGAACCACTCCGTCGAATTGCGCGCGGCGTTCTGGATGCGCAATACGTCGATACTGCGGACATCCGTGTAGTGCTGCAACGCAGCGGGCAAATCACCCGGATGCGCGCCCATGCTGTTGGCGAGTTCGATCGAATCTTCGAGCGCGAGCTTGGTGCCCGAGCCGATCGAAAAGTGCGCGGTGTGCGCGGCGTCGCCCATCAGTACGATCGGCGTTTGCGTGCCATCGGCGTTACCGCGCCAATGAACCCACTCCTCGTTGACGACGCGCGGGAAACGAATCCATTGCGACGACCCGCGCAAATGCGCGGCGTTCGACAGCAACGGGTTGCCGTCCAGATACTTGGCGAACAGCTTCTCGCAGAACGCGATGCTATCTTCCTTGCTCATTTCGTCGAGACCGGCGGCGCGCCACACGCGCTCCGGTGTTTCCACAATAAACGTCGAGGTTTGATCGTCGAAGCGGTAGGCATGGGCCTGGAACCAGCCGAACTCAGTTTCTTCGAAAGCAAACGTGAAGGCGTCGAAGAGCTTTTTGGTGCCGAGCCAGACGAAGCGGCAATCGCGCATGTCGATCGCGGGCTTGTAAGTGGCGGTGTACTTCTGACGGATGGCGCTGTTGGCGCCGTCACAGGCGATGATCAGGTCGGCGTCGTAGGTGGTGTCGTCCGTGACCTGGGTTTCGAAAACCAGCTTGACGCCCAGTTCTTCGCAGCGGGCCTGGAGGATATTCAGCAGACGTTTGCGGCCGATGCCGCAGAAGCCATGGCCCGACGAGCGAACCTGCCTGCCGCGGAAATTGATCTCGATGTCGTCCCAGTGGTTGAAGGCGTCGAGGATCGCGTCCGCGCTCGGGGCGTCGGCGGCGCGCAGATTGCCGAGCGTCTGGTCGGAGAATACGACGCCCCAGCCGAAGGTGTCATAGGGGCGGTTGCGCTCGACCACCGTGACGTCATATGCCGGGTTCCGGCCCTTCATTAACAGGCCGAAGTACAAGCCGGCCGGGCCGCCGCCGATACATACGATGCGCATGTTGACTCTCCATGTGGACCTTTCTCTGGAGGGTAATTTAGGCGTCGATAGTTTAGATGTCAAGTAAATTGTGGGGCAGCGCGTGTGCGCGTTGCGGCGGATGATCAGTCAACAAATGAAGCGGGCGAGACGCGCATCGTATACCCGTTCACCGGACGGGTGTCCTGTCGTTGGTCAACTACGTGTATCAACCCCGCGGAGAAGAACTTCCTCCATAGGGGCGGGGACATGGACGAAGTACCCCTGTATGTAGTCGGCTCCCATGTCTCGCAGCAATGCCGCGACGGCGGCTGTTTCGACGAATTCCGCAATGGTCTGCTTGCCGACTGCCTTTGCTACATCGCAGATACACCGCACCATCGCCTGATCAATGGGGTCATGTTCGAGATTGGTGATGAACTGTCCGTCGATCTTGAGGTAGTCCACAGGCAACGCTTTAAGGTAGCCGAACGACGATGCGCCACTTCCGAAATCGTCCAGGGCGAAGTGCATGCCGCGCAATCGCAGCGACTGGACGAACTCCGTTGCAACTGACAGATTCGTGATCGCCGCTGTCTCTGTTACTTCAAAGCAAAGCTTATGCGTGTCGAATTGAAATGAGTCAGCCAGATCCCTCACGTACCGATGGAAGGCGTGGTCACCAATGGACTGGCCGGAGAGGTTCACCGCGATACTGTCAACGTGGTCCAACTGGTCGCGATGGTGTGTCATCCATGCGAATACGTATTTGACCACCCAGCGGTCAATGCGGGAGGCCATGTGGAAACGTTCAGCCGCTGACAGAAAAACGTCGGGCAGTACCAGAGTCCCATCAGACTCGCGCAGGCGCAACAGAAGTTCGCACCGAAGATGGTTCTCCTGCTGACCAAGCGCCCGTATGCGCTGGGCATATAGCTCGAAACGGTCTTCATCGAGGGCCTGCTCCAGACGCGTGACCCACTGCATCTCGCCGTGCCGCGCGATTACGGCCTGATCGGCGTCGAACCACGAGTGCACACGGTTACGCCCGGCGTCCTTGGCGGCGTAGCACGCATTGTCAGCGGCCTGAAGCACGGCCGCAGTCGTTGGCCAGCGATCGTCAATGGGTACCAGACCGATGCTCGCACCAATATGGAAGCGACGTTCGTTGTAGGCAAATCGAAATTCGTCGAGGCGCTCGCAGATCTGGGAGGCGACCCGACGGGCCTGCTCCGTGTCGCATTGCTCCAGGATGACGCCAAACTCGTCGCCTCCTAGCCGGGCTAGTGTGTCGGTTGCCCGGATACACTGTCCCACCTGTTCCGTCACTTGTCGCAGCAACTGGTCGCCGGCGATATGCCCGAAGGTATCGTTCACGACCTTGAATTGATCAAGGTCGATGTACAGCATGGCGTGTTTGCTGCCTGCCTCGCGTGCATGGATTAGCACGCGGTTAAGTTGCGTTTCGAATTCCGCGCGATTTAGCAACCCCGTGAGGGCATCATGTGTGGCGCGATAGCTCATTTCTTTGGTGAGCCGACGTTCTTCGGTCACGTCGTGAAACACCAGAACGACACCCAGAACTTCGCCAATCGCACTGACGATCGGGGCAGCGGAATCCTTGATCGCATGTTCTGCACCAGACCGTGATATCAGGACGGTATTGTCAGTGTTACCTACGACGCGGTTCTCACTCAGACACTGCGTGACGGGATTCGGAGCGTGTATGCGCGTTGATTCGTTGCGGGCATCAAATACATCGTCCAGCGGAAGGCCGCGCGCCTGGGCAATGAGCCAGCCCGTTAGTCGCTCTGCCACTGGATTCAGGTATGTGACGCGACCGTGCGGATCGGTTGTGACGACGCCGTCGCCGATTGAATGCAACGTTATCTGGAGGAATTCATGCTGTTCGGCAAGGGTCGCCTGCATCCGCTTGCGCTCGGTGGTCTCGAGGACCAGAACAGCACACTGATTGGGGCCGGGGCGATATGCCACCATGTCAAACCAGCCGTCCGCTGCTGTCGGTATATCCTGTCGCGCAACCGGCTCGCCGGTGAGTACAACCCCAGTTAGCGTGCCGAGCCAGTCCCATTCCAGGTCTGCCAGCCCGGCAAACACCTCGGAGACCTTCCTGCCGATCATGAGATCGGACGGAATATGACTTGTCCTTGCAATTGCCGGATTTGCCGCGACGAACCGGAAATCGACAACCTTCGCAGTTGCGTCGCTGACAATATCCAGCAATACGAATCCGACCTGCATGTGCTCAAAAAGCGCGCGATACCGGCGCTCACTTTCGAGCAGGGTGGCCTCGACCTTCCTGCGCTCAGTGATATCCTCGATCACGGCCATGGACCGCCATGGCACGCCGTCGCTCTGCCTTTCGAGAAAGGCGGACAACAATACGTCGATCACTTCGCCGTCCTTGCGCACCATTTCGTATTCGACGTTGCGGCAATGACCGGTGCGGAAGAACTCGGGAAGCACGACCTGACGGGCGTACTCGCGCGACGCGGGTGTCAGGAAATCGGATGACGGCCGCCCCAGCACCTCGACCCGGTCATACCCAAGCGTGCGAAGCCATAAGTCGCTCACGCTTATGAGCCTGCCTTGCACATCAATCGAGTGAAGCATCGCCGGGGTGCGTTCGTAGAGTTCGCGATACCTCCGCTCGCTCTCGATCAACGCCTGTTCGGCGCGCCTGCGTTCACTAACATCGCGTCCCACTGCATGGATCGCCACAATCCGTCCGTCGATGTCTGTCACCGGTCGGTAGTTCCAGCGCACCCATCGTTCGACATTATTTATCGTGGACATACGGGCGACCAGCGTCGCGCCCGATCGACGCGTCACCACGTCACGTAGAGCCGCGGCCACCGATGCGCGGTCCTCGTCGGCAACCGTATCAAGCAGGTTGGCACCTGCAAGCCTCGACGAGGAGCCGTCCATATAGCGAGCGGAGGCGTCGCTAACGTAGCCGATCTCTCCACTGGAACTGGCCAGCACGACGAGGTCTGTTTTCGGCTCAGGAGCGGTGTTCAGATTGAATCCCTTCCCGAACGGGGCGTCGGCGAGGGCACCCGCAGTGGGATTGAGCAGGCAGGTGCTGACAATATGCGCCAGGCTGTCCAGAGCAGCACGTTGCATACGAGTCAGTCGTTGCGGCTCGCATGCCGCCACCGACAGCACACCTATGCACTGCCCCATCGGGAGAAGGATCGGCGTATTTGCATAGAACCGGATCTCAAGCGTACCGAAGATGAACGGATTCTGGGCAACGCGAGGATCGTCAGCCGCATCGACCACCTCAACCGCTTGATGGTCGCCCGCAACGAGCAGGCAGAACGCCGCCTCAGCGGCCGTCCACTCTTCCGCAGATAACCCGACATCTGAATGAAGCCAGCTCGAGTCAGGATCCGGCAAGGTTACTGCGGCGATCGGCACCTCGCAAATCGTCGCAGCGAGGCGTGCGACCTCTTCAAAAACTGAGGTGATTGTGCCACTGACAATAGCCGAATTGTTAGCGTCGCCACGATGCGCGGGCCGGTACTCAGGCAGACGGTGAGATGTCATGTCGGGGTTCCCCGGAAGATTGCACGACTGAATGCGAAAGGTATCAACAGCGTACGCTGTTCTTTTGTTTTTGCCGTTTCCGGAACATATCTTGACTGACGGTCCCGACAAGGACCACAAGTCTGCACGGCAGGGTGAATCTGTCATGGATGCGATAACGGCTGGTTGCCGTCGGCGCGCAGGCGAGCGGAGACGGCGCGATTCCGAAGGTAGGCGAGCAATGCGCATACCCGGTCCGGCGTGACCGCACAGAGGACCGAAGAGCGGGTCATGTACTTTTGCCTTGCGCATACCATGTACGGATTGACGGTCACGCAGACAAGCGTCCTCCCGGCACGGATGGCTTCGCTAGCCCACGTTTAACCGCCTGAACCTCAGAGTTGCATTGATCCGGACGTCGGCACTTCGACTCACTGGAGGTGCTGGCCGCCGTTGATGGCGATATTCGCCCCGGTCAGAAAACCTGCCTCGCGCGAACACAGGTACAGGACTAGCGCGGCGACTTCGGCTGGCTGTCCGAGCCGTCCGACAGGTATCTGGGGAATGATCCTGGTTTCGAGGACGTCCTGCGGCACCGCCATCACCATCCGCGTCGCAATGAATCCTGGCGAGATCGTGTTAACGGTTACACCTCTTTTCGCGACCTCGAGCGCCAGCGATTTCGTGAAGCCGTGGATGCCTGCTTTCGCGGCCGCATAGTTGGTCTGGCCGAAGCCGCCTTTGGAACCGATGATCGAGGATATATTGATAATGCGTCCCCAGCCACGCTCGACCATGCCGTCGCAGACGGGCTTCGTCATGTTGAAGACCGAATCGAGGTTGGTGCGGATGACTGCATCCCAGTCGACCTTGTCCATCTTCCTGAAAACGGCATCGCGGGTGATACCGGCATTGTTGACCAGGATGTCAACCGGGCCCACTTCGTCGAGGATTCTTCCGGCACACGTTGCACACGATTCGTGGTCCGCCACATCGACGGCATAGGCGTGGAGCAGGCGGTCCTGGGTTTCCATGCGTGCAAGCCACGCGTCGACGCCTGTGTTTTTAGGCGAGTAAGTGACAATGGTCGTGTAGCCGGCATCGCGCAGTCTGATGCTGATGGCTTCGCCAATCCCGCCGGTCCCACCTGTGACAAGGGCGATCTGATTCGTCATTTCCGTTACCTGATCGTCGATTCAAAGAAAAAAGCGACGCACGGGCCTCCGAAAAGATCGGAGCGTTCCCACACCATGAATTTCGCAGTTTGACGACCTGCAGATGCGGACATAACAGCCGTACGTCGCGGAAGGAACGACTACTTCGATGTAGCACGAGCAGCCCGTTCGGCCGCCTGCCTGGTGGTTTTTGACACGACTTCACTCACTGCTGCGGCATTGCCTTCTGCAGCGAGGATCGCCTGTTGAGTGGCCTTGTACGTCGTCTCGTACCAGGTGCCTGCGGCGGCAATCGCAGACTTCAAGGATGTAATGGCGGTTTCTGCAGCGGCCGGCGCATGCCGCGCGGCCCCGCCAATCGCCTCCTGCAATTTGCGCTGCTGCCCAGTGACATACTCATTGATGACGTTTGCAAATTCCAGTTGGGAATTTGATGCAATGGCGAATAATTGCCGGTAGTACGACTGGATTTGCGGCGCGATCCGTTCCGCCGCGCCACTGTGCAGTGCGCCCCATTCTTGAAGACTGTTTCCCGATAGCGCTTCGAACACTACCTCTCTGGTTTCGGTGATACTCGACCTGGCGGTTTTCAGATTCAGTTCGATCATCTTCTGAAAAATCTCGACGGTTCTGTTTGCCAAAGCAAACGATGCTTCCATGCTAGCCTGTTGCCCCACAGAGTTTTGCTCAGGATTCCACAGATTCATCGCTTGCTCCAAAAAGGTGACAGGAAAGGGGTGCGTTGAGAGAGAAAAAAACCTTCATCCAATGAAGCCGGGTTGTGTCAAAAGATCTTCGCCCCTGCGCCCTTGACGACATGGGCATCTGGAGCGCCGATATCGGCTTCTGCCACAGGTTCGAGAGGCAACGCTGAGGCGAGGGGATGCTCCGATCTGCCTGTACAGCATCTGCAGTCCCGTCGCCGGGACAGCACTGCCTTCGGCTTGCTGCCGGGTGCGGTGCGTCGTGGACGGCGCGGCTCATCATGCTGCTCCACGTCGAACCGGTCCAACTGCAGAAGCAGGCTATCGATCGAGCATAACTGGACCTTCGTGAGATGGCACGAGTCGAGTAACCGGTAGAGCCGTCTGCGCCAATATTCGGCTGGCAGAATCGGGCCGTCTTCAAACCCGCATAACGACGGACGCATCACGCACTCGATGTGCGCGATGTCCTCATCGATCAATATACCCATGCCCGCCCCCGGTGCATTTTCGAATACTGCTCAATGACGTGTTTTACATTCGTGTGTGACCGGTACTATAGGTCTATCTATCTTCGAAATCCAATCTTAAATCGTGCATATGGCGATGCCGATGCCTGTCCGTAAATAGTTCGATAGAAAATCGTTAAAAAAGAACGCGCAATTCAAACACCTTTTCGCTTTGGCGTAACGCTATATGTCGAAGCAGGGGCTCCTTGTGCGAGCGTAACTCTGGCAAATATCCAATGTGCATGACGTTCGCTGGGTGGAGAAGGAATCAAACGGCGTCGTTGCCGCGTGGTGCAACAGCGAAGAGTCAATTTATTGGCGAATTCAGCACCTGTTACGTGCCGCACGATGGTGCACACGTGGTGAATTCGAGCCCGCCGAATCGTGCAAACGGGCATAGGGCGGCGGAGCCTTGACAGCGGCTCAATGGTTCCTACTATCGATTGACTGACCGGTGCCAGGACGAGAGCGAAGACTGCCTTTCTCTCCGTGGCATGGGAAGTTGCGGTCGAAGGTGAGCGGCCGTCGCCGCGACCTGAGGTTGTCTGCGAGCAATGTACGTCCCTACGCTCAATGCTCTCAGGAAGGCCGTTGAAATTTGCCCCGGCTGGATGATTGGGGTGCTGTCTCGACAAGCTCCGAATACGACTTGCTGCTGATTTTCGGATGCATAAGGTGGGTGGCCGATGTTGCGAGGGCGTGTACGGAGAAACGACATGTTCACTCGATTCCAATCAAGATTCCGGGTCATTGTTCTGATTCTTTTCACTGTGGTTTGTACGTCATCCGAAGCAATAGCGCAAACGACACGGCAGCTCGTCACTCAGGTTGTCGACGAGCGGCAGACCATTGAGCTGGCCGGCAATATCCGACCCGAGGCAAGCGCGCAGAACGATCTCGGGCGGGTCGACGACACGCTTGCGCTTGACCACATGCAGCTTCTGCTCAAGCGCCCAACCGAGACCGAAGCGGCTCTCGTGCGCTTCATCGATCTACTCCATGATCCGAAGTCGCCCTATTTCCATCAGTGGCTCACGGCCGAGCAATTCCGCGCGAATTTCGGTCCGGCAGACGCCGATGTGAGCATGGTCAGCAATTGGCTTTCGAGGCACGGACTCACGGTGAACGGCGTGCAGGCAGGTGGCATGGTGATTGACTTCTCGGGCACCGCCGGGCAGATCCGCGACGCGTTCAGGACAGAAATTCATCGGCTCGACGTGGGCGGCGTCGGGCATGTCGCGAACATGAGCAATCCCCGAATTCCGGCAGCACTTTCGGATGTGGTGAATGGGATCGTGTCACTGAATGATTTCCGGCCGCACACAAATTTCAAGTCCAGACCCGAATACACGTACACCAGTGGCAGTTCAACCTATCATGCAGTCGCTCCCGCGGATCTCGCTACGATCTACAATCTGAACCCGATGTTTCGTTCCGGCATCTCCGGCCAAGGCCAGACGATCGTCGTGATCGAGAACACCAACGTTTACAGCCCAGCCGACTGGACGACCTTCCGCTCGACCTTCGGATTGTCCAGCTACACGTCGGGCTCCTTTACTCAAATCCATCCGGTGCCGGCAAGCGGTGCGAACAACTGCACGAATCCCGGAGTCGTCGCGGGCAACGAGAGAGAAGCTGAACTGGACGCAGAATGGGCCAGTGCCGCGGCTCCAGGCGCCGCCGTCGTACTCGCGTCCTGCGGGGACACCAGTACCACGTTTGGCGGCCTGATCGCGCTCCAGAACCTCGTGAACAGCAGCAACCCGCCGGCGATAATCAGTATCAGCTACGGCGAATGCGAGGCGATGAACGGGGCCACCGCCAATGCCGCTTACAGTTCGGTCTACCAGCAGGCGGTCGCCCGCGGCATCTCTGTTTTTGTCTCGGCCGGTGACGAAGGGGCCGCGAGCTGCGACGCAAATTTGGGAAATGCCACCCATGGAATCGGAGTCAGCGGCTTTGCCTCGACACCCTACAACGTTGCGGTTGGGGGCACTGATTTCGGCGACACCTATGCCCGGACCACGGCTTCTTACTGGACCGCGGCAAATGCCGCGACCTATGGCTCGGCGATATCTTACGTCCCGGAAATTCCGTGGAACGATTCCTGCGCCAGCGTGCTGACTGCTGCTGCGAACGGCTACCGCACGACCTATGGCACGACCGGTTTTTGCAACAGCCCGACCGGCAACGCCAATTACCTGACGACGGCGAGCGGCAGCGGCGGCCCAAGCGGCTGTGCGGCGGGTGCGCCGTCGGTGAGCGGTGTCGTGAGCGGAACGTGCCGCGGCTATGCCAAGCCGGTCTGGCAAACGCTGCTTCTGCTGTTGGGCAACCCCGCCGACGGCGTGCGTGATCTTCCTGATGTCTCACTCTTCGCGGCCAACGGCGTTTGGGGCCACTACTACATTGTCTGCGATTCTGACGTGCCGGATGGCGGTGCGGCTTGCACAGGAGCCCCGAGCGGGTGGGCCGGCGGCGGGGGAACGTCATTCGCCGCGCCGATATGGGCCGGGTTCCAGGCCCTGGTGAACCAGGCGACCGGGTCCCGGCAGGGTAATCCGAACCCGGTCTACTATTTCCTCGCGGCCACGGAATATCTGTCGGGCGGGACCAGCACCTGCAATTCGAGTCGCGGCAATGGCGTCGCCAGCAACTGCGTCTTCTATGACATTACGCTCGGCGACATTGACGTGAACTGCTCAGGCACGAATGATTGCTATCGCCCGAGCGGCAATTACGGCGTCCTCTCAACGAGAAACAGCAGCTATTCGAAAGCGTACGGCACCGGTGCTGGTTGGAACTTTGCCACCGGCATCGGCACGGTCAACGTCACCAATCTGGTGAACGCCTGGCCGCGTTGACCGGTTCGATAAGTGGGTGTGTGGAGGCTACGCGCGCCGCGCAGGAGACCCCTTGGGGGGGAAGCGGCGCTTGCGCTCGCGCGTCGGTCGATGATTGTTTTCGCCCATGTTGTTCAGCCGGGCGCCGGCTTTGGCGAAGAGTGCAGCGCCGGCCAGTTAGAACACGCAATGGACCAACCGGTAGCGCACGCGGCTCATGTGCCCGCGATAAGTCATGTCGTGAATGGAGGTTCCGATGAGTGAAGCAGTGGGAATCGTGATGAGTTCGTTCGTGCTGGCGATGGCACCCGTGTTCGTCGCCGCTCATTATTACCGGGAGCAGATGCGCCGAAAGCGGCTCAGGCAACTGGCTCACCGTCACTACTGGCCGCACTGGAGCAACGCCCGGCATTGAGCTTTTGCGCTCGCTGCGCTGTTGTTGCGGTACCAGGGGGGCGCGTCGTTGCCGGCACGTATGCGCGCACGGGTTTCGTCAGGAAACGCACACGGGCAATACCTACGCAATGGCTGCCGTCGCTTCGTACGCCACGCGGTAAACATCAATTCGGGCGACGCTGAAACAGCGATATCTTGTGACTCGGCTGCCGCGTTCTCAGGCGCGGTGGCCGTCTTCGGATGCTGCTGGTCCTCTCAACCAGCAGCATCCCCTCGGTCAGGGCTTCACCGCCCTGGCTTTTTTTTCGCCCGACATGGGCGCACTCTTGCGGGTGCAAGGCGATGTAAGAAACGGACGATTTCAGTTCTCCGGATGCTTCCACATGCCCGGGTTTCAACCATCGCTGCATTGGAACGCAGACCTTAAAGCAAGCTTTATGGCGACGGTTCTATTCTTCGCTTGGGGGTGGGTCGCTTTCCTTTTTATTCTCACGCCAATACGTTTGGTTCGCCGCGCATTGATAAGGAAAACGAAGACTATGTGTGACGTTCAATCGCTGGACGCTCGTGGAAAATACCGCCTCACCACGATCGGGACGTGAGACTCTCGCTTCAAGGCTGAACCTCATA
>NZ_JBNPVS010000029.1:0-127149 GCF_050434225.1 Paraburkholderia sp. GAS32
TTCACTAACTTACCTCCGACAAGCTGACGCAAAGCGAACCGTGCGATTACAGTTTTGATAACTCCGATGTAAAACTGACCCACTCTTCCTCCTGGTGTGAAGGAAAAGTGATTCAGCACACGCGCGCGAAGCAGTTGAAAGCCGGCACGTCCAGAAATCTGGCGCTTCAGAACTTTTCCGGCGATTGACGTGGCCTTCGACCACGCCATTGACGTAGGGCGTCTGCAGTGCGGCGCGAATGGCATCGTAGTCGTGGCCGATCCCTTCCGCGGATCTTCGCATCACGGGTACACCGCTCGCCAGCCTCTTTTTTGTCAATCCTTGATTGCGCCTTTTCGAATAAAGTCCGCTCGGCTTGAACCGATAAACATGCACCTAGATTCGTTTTCGGCTCAATGCCGGCATCCTGAGCCGACGTATGCATGAAGTTTGCCTCGCATGCATAGCCGCCTTGGCGGCACAAGATCTCAGTTTCACGTCAAAGAATAAATGGCTAGTACTGGCTGCTTGCCGCAGCAGCGTCCAAGCCTCTATACGGGCGGCAATTTTGCCTGCTCGTGACATGTTCAACGCAAGGGTTGCATAGATATGAAACTGTCTTTTGTCCAGAAGCTTTGGCTGCCACTCATCCTGAGTTTGCTGTGTCTCGCTGGAATATCGATCTATAACGCTTACCAGACGAGAGGAATGCGGCTGGAGGAGCGGAAGGCCGACCTGATACACGCGTCGGAGATCGCCCTGAGTGTTGTCACGACCTCTGGCAAAGACGCGGCCGCTGGCGCCATGCCCGTGGCGGAAGCCCAGAAGCGGGCCATGGACCGCATCCGGAACATGCGGTACGGCGAGGACGGCTATTTCATGATCGTCAATTCGCAGCCGAGGGTCCTGATGCACCCGACGCGAGCGGAGATGAATGACAAGGACGTCGGCGACTACAAGGATCCGAACGGCGTTCACCAATACAGAGATATGGTCGCTGTCATCAAGCGCGACGGCAAGGGCTTTACCGCATATAGCGCTCCGAAGCCGGGAGCCACCGAGGCCTCTCCGAAAATTGCCTACAACGTGACCTACCAGCCGTGGGACTGGATTCTCACGACGGGTCTATATGTCGACGACATCGATGCGGCATTCCGCTCGTCGATGTATCAGAGCCTCGGGATTCTGGTGGTCCTTGCCGGGGCCTTGTCGGCTGTGGTGGTACTGCTCAACCGCGGCATCCTACGCTCACTGGGGGGCGAGCCGTCCTACGCCGCCGAAATTGCCGACCAGATCGCCAGGAGCGATCTGACTGCCGTGGTGAAGACGGCACCGGATGACCGCTCGAGCCTGCTGTTTTCGATGAAGCGCATGCAGGAGCAACTTACGCAAACGATCGGCACGATCAAGATTTCGGCCGACTCGATTGCCACCGCTACTCACCAGATTGCGGCGGGCAACCAGGACCTGTCGCAACGCACCGAAGAGCAGGCCGCCTCGCTCGAGGAAACGGCGTCCAGCATGGAGCAACTGACCTCGACCGTCACCCAGAATGCCGACAATGCCGGTCAGGCCAACCAGCTTGCTGCGCAGGCCGCCCAGGTGGCGGAACAGGGCGGCGCCGTGGTGTCGCGGGTGGTGGAAACCATGGAGGGCATCAACACCAGCTCGGACAAGATTGCCGACATTGTCGGCATCATCGAGGGTATCGCCTTCCAGACCAATATCCTTGCGCTGAATGCTGCTGTCGAAGCAGCGCGGGCGGGTGAGCAGGGACGGGGCTTTGCGGTGGTGGCCTCCGAAGTGCGGTCGCTGGCGCAGCGCTCCTCGGCGGCAGCCAAGGAAATCAAGGAGCTGATCCACGATTCCGTCGAACGGGTGCGGACAGGCGCCAGCCATGTACAGGAAGCCGGAACGAAGATGCACGAGATCACCCGCGAGATCAGGCGCGTGACCGACATCATGGGTGAAATCACCGCTGCATCACAGGAACAGAGCAAGGGCATTGGCCAGGTCAACCAGGCCGTCACGCAGATGGACGAAGTCACACAGCAGAACGCGGCCCTAGTCGAACAGGCGGCCGCCGCCGCCGGTGCGCTCGAGTCGCAGGCGAGCGATCTGAAAGCCGCTGTTTCGATGTTCAGGCTGGACGTTTCGCACGACCCCGGCAGGGGGGCTGGCGCGCAGATGCACACGGCGGCTCCGGCGCGCGCCAGAGCGCCGGCCAAGCCAGCCGTGAAGCGGTCCGCTCCGCAGCCCGTTCTGGTGGCGCAAACCGCCAAGGCTGACGAATGGAACAGTTTTTAGGCAGCCCCTATCACGGCTGACTGGCCGGCAAAGCAAACTGCATCCTTCGGTGCCGGCACCGAAGGATCGCACGCCCCTTTGTCCAACGTTGAAGCCAGAGACGACTCCAGTCATTAGCGCAAGGAACACCATGTTGCGACGGATACCCGAAGATGCGCCCTTCGCAGTGCACGCAACATGCTCGCTCGGCGAACTGGTCGATGTACCGGCTCGCAACCCACAGTGGCCGTGCTCGCTATCAACGAATTCTCCAATGGAAAGACCCTTCCGAGTCCGTAGATTCGCACGAGCGCTCGCCCACACGCTGGCGAAAAAAAGCCGACAGGTCGTGTCGGCTGAAGGATTCTGGCTGTTCCGAAGGCCATGCCAGAACCTGTGCAGCGCAGATTATTGCACTGTCTGGCTCCCATGCGGATGGCATGCTGACACAGGGTTTACCCCGGTCAAAATATAAGAATGGATGCCGTTATACACGTTGACTTCATTCAAACCCTTGCGGCGGGTCGAACATGAAACGGCAAACGTTTGCCCAAAAACTGTGGCTGCCATTGCTCCCAAACCTCGTCTGTTTGACCGCCATCAAGGGATTCGACGTATGGCTGTTGCACCAGGCGCATCGAACGAACAGAGCGTCGATACCCGGGCGCGATCACGCGTTTCAAGGCGGCCAAGACACACACTCCAAGATGCTTCGGGCTGACACCCTTATCTGCCCGCTGAGGAAAGTTCAACATGTTCGACGCCGAAATTGCCGCGACGCTCCTGAACCGATGGGACCGTAAACGCGCAAACCCAGGAGATCAGTCATCGCTGGACCTCTTGCAGGAAGGCAAGCTGCATTTCAGGCATGAAAGCGGCGATGTCCACGCACATGGTACTGACGCAGACCGGCGTCTTCGCGTTGAATGCCTGACGTTCACCGACGGCTCCCGCGCCTTGCGCGTCACCGGCGCAGATGGACAAAGCGGCTGGACGCGTTGGACTGCTGCCGAGCCGGTGTGAAAGCGCGAAATGAGCACACGTACTCACCACCCGGTATCGATGGAGAAAGCCGATGTCGACATGGCCTAATCGCACTCTGGGTTGGCTCTTCGTCCTCACCTACGTCCTGATGGTGATATGGCTGAATTACCTGTAGCGGATGTTGTGTCACATGTAGCGTGTGTCGCGTCCCGGCGGATGCCTGAGCGCCGTCGACGGTCGATCAGGATGATGGAAACAGCCACTGATCTCTTACGAATGAGGTGTCTGCTGCGACCCACGACAGCCCGTGTGACATTCCGGATTTCAGAAGATTGCGGAAGGAGATAAACGTGAACATGGTGAAGACCGAGATTGGACAACTGGAGAAGGCACTGAATGCCCTGGTTTGTCGCCCACGACTTATCCGTCGCGACTACTGGATATCGCAGATCGAGTGCCTGCTGGCACGCCCAGGACTGTCGGTGCAGGACCGGCAACGACTCCGCGCGCTGCTCAACCTGCTCGGCACGCCCGTCGCGGGCTGTAGTGTCTCACTACAGCAGTGACCGGCGTCGTCATGTACGGCGAACGCGTCTATTGAGCTTTCGGAAATCATCATGTTTAACGAGTCGAAATACGTATCGCTAATGTACGAACAGGGCCTGGACCAGTGGACGCGTGCCTGGTACGGCGAAGCCATTGAAGCGGGATTTATCCGCCCGCACTATCATCCCGACCCCGCGACCATGCGGCGTCTTCGCGGCTATTTCGGCGCGGGCCTGTCGCCCTTCGAAGCCGCCCAGGCGTGCTTTGGCCGCAAGCACTAACGTAAGCCGACTATTGCCCCCCATCCGGTAGCCACATCTGCACGAAAGGCAGAAAGCGACCTGAACAGTCCAGCGAATTTCTCATCCACAACACTTGTCACGCCCGCATGAGCGCCACCTCGAACGGCATCTCACAAACACCACTACCCAGTCCAGACTTACACCGGCTGGCTAACATCTCACATCCCGCCCGTTCCTCAAGAGGTTGCACGGCTTCGTCGACAACGGATTTCGCGGCCACACCCCTGGCGGACCTGTCGAGGACATGCCGATGACGCGCACGCAGCCGGGCTGCAGCGAAGGCTGCGTTGTGTTGCCACCAGAAGTCATCACGGCGCTCAAAAACCTCTACATTGTTTCGAGCGCGCTCGCGCAGCGCGGCACTCACGCTCAGGAAATCCGGGATTCCCAATGGCGGGCAATGTTTCAACGGGCTCACGAGGCGAAGACGGCGCTCGACCAGCACGGGGGGAGAACTGAAACGCATGCGATTGTGCTGCTTCGACAGATGACAAAGGCATGCCAGGGTCTCGTTGATCGGCACGCGGCCCGACAGGAGATTCCCTTCGCCGTGTGGCGCGAAGTGGGCAGGCTTGGGCACGATGCTTACGAGTGGGTCAACCTGAACGTACCCCGCCGCCGAGGCACCGACGCATGAATCCCGCACCGTTCAGGTCAGCGTACCGTGCCGGACTTAAAGCGGACCGGGTCACGTGAGGTGCAGAAGATCAGCATCGCGATGACGATGACCTCGGCCATCGTTCTGAAATGACGAGTGTCGATCGGTGAACGAATACGACCCTGCGCGGCAAACCGGACGGGGTCGTGTTCCTGCAGGGGTCGGCGCTCACTCAGTGCGAATTCGGCAAGCCGCTGTCCAACTGGCGCTGCAGTTCTCGCACTTCGCGCTGCTGGGCGCGTAGCTGGTCTTGTGCGGCCGCTTTCTGCTGCGCGAGCACGGTCGCCTCGGCGCGCGTCTGCTGCTGCTGACTGTTGACGATGCTCTGCTGCTGATGCGCCACATCGAGGTCGGCCTGCAGGCGGTTCGCCCGGTCTTGCGACAGCGCGATCATCCGCTCGGTGAACACCTTTTGCGCCTCGAGCCGCGTGCGGCGAATCTCGACATCCGATAGCTGCAACGTCTGGCGCACAAAATCCTTGTAGATCATGTCAGCACGCGTTGCGTCCTGCGTCTTGATGACACGCCAGAAATTCTTCTGCTGGAACAGCGCGACGTAGTACGTCATCTCCTTGCCGTAAAACAGCAGGCTCGCGCCATAGCCGCCGTTGTAGGTCGTGCGCAACTCGCTCAGGTCCGAACCACGGATCATCTGTTGCAGCTCGGCGACGTTGCCGGCGGCGGATTGCTTCGCCTCGTCGGCTGTCAACACACCGGCCTGCCCCTGCTGTTCCTGCGTCGTGGCCGGCAGTGCCGTCGCCGTGCCTGGTTGGGCAATGACGGCAGCGCGCGCGCCACTGTCCGGCAAAGTCTGCGCATCCACACCCTGCGCGGCCCCCACCGCGACGAGTGCGGTCATGGCGAGCTTCTGGGCAAAAGACAGTTTCATATGTTTGCCAACCTCTCATATCGATAGCAACGAGCAGGCAAAATCGCCAACCCCATCTGGTAAAGCGAACACCTGGTTACCTGTTAACGGCGATTGCTCGGGAACGTTGAGGTGACAAACGGGAGATTGACGGGAAAAACAGAAGTGTGTCGGGTTCGACTGGCGAGCGTTCGGGGAGCGTCAATCTCCCACAGTACTTCGCTATCACAACCCAGTTCGCGCCCGCCGTCGACGTCCTGGATGAACGCCTCCTCAAGAATGCGGCCCTCGGGCCGATAAGAACAAGGGAAGAGTCTCCTTTCGCAAGAGTGTTGAGTAAAAAGTTCCAATATGTATTGTTTGCGTGACCGTTCGTGCGTTGTCCTGCGTGTTCTGCACCTTGCGATGCTAGCCAGTGCCTGTGTGGCAGGATGGCCAGCCGACGCACGGCCTGCAACCGAACCCGTTCAGGATGGCAACCCTACGCAGCGTGCAGATGCGGATTTAGCAGCACTCCCGCTCGAAGACCTGATGCAGGTAACGGTCAGCACGGCCAGCCGGCTCGATCAGCCCATCTCCGATGCGCCTGCTGCTGTCGTCGTCTTGACGGCAAAGGACATCCGGGATTTTGGCTGGAGAACGCTCGCCGATGCCTTGGCCTCGCTGCCAGGACTCTATGTCAGCTATGACCGCGACTACGCCTATCTCGGGGCACGCGGCTTCCAGCGTCCAGGCGACTACAACAGCCGGTTCCTGCTTCTGGTTGACGGCGTACGGATAAACGACGCCGTGTACGACCAGGCCCCGATCGGTACGGATTTCCCGGTCGACATGGACATGGTCGAGCGTATTGAATACGTGCCAGGCCCGGGGTCAGCGGTATATGGTTCAAACGCGCTGTTTGGCATCGTCAACGTGATTACCAAAACTGGGAAGACCCTTCAGGGGCCTCAGGTGGCGGTTGCCGCAGGCAGCTTCGGCGAGAAACGGGCGCGGGCAAGCTATGGCTGGCATGGCAGTAACGACGCAGACGTTGTGCTTTCGGCGAGCTCCTACGTCCGGAGCGGACAGGACCTCTACTACCCGGAATTCGACACAGCAGATCAGAATCATGGTGTCGCGCAAGGTTTGGACTACGACCGGGCCCAGGACTTCCTTGCAAAGTTTGCGTACGGGGATTTCGGGTTGAGCATGGCCTACGGGAACCGGACGAAGGGCGTGCCGAACGCCCCGTACGGAGCGATTTTCGACACGCCTTATAGCACCACCGATACCCACAGCTTTATCAACGGCTCGTTCCACCACGCTGTGAACGACGGGTTACAGGTTGCGGCCGAAGTCTATTGGGGGCGTTACGACTACCGTAGCCCGAGCCTTTACGCACCCGGGCCGGTGGAGAACGTCGACGGTGATCACGCGCTTTGGTACGGTGGCGACGTGCACGCGACCCTTACATCGATTCCGAAGAACAAAATGGTCTTTGGGGTGGACTCCACACGCGACGCTCAGCGTGACCAGTACAACTACAACGTAGACCCGTATTCGCTACTTCTGAACGACCAGCGCAGCAGCAATCGGGAGGGCGTCTATGCCGAAGATGAATTGCAGTTACCGGCGAATTTTTCGCTGAATGCGGGGCTTCGCTATGACCAGGAAACCGTCTCGGGCCGGAATGTCAGCCCGCGACTGGCTCTTGAGTACAAGGCGTCCCCGAGAGACACGTTAAAGCTTGTCTATGGGCAAGCCTACCGGGCGCCCAACGCCTACGAGCTTTACTACGCGGTTCCGGGCGTCGGCGGACAGATGGCGAATCCCTCGCTAAAGGCTGAGCACATCACAACCAATGAATTCATATACGAACGACAGATCGGCAAATCCGGCCGCGCAACCCTTTCGTTGTTCCACTATGACATTCGCGACCTGATTTCAGAGACGACCGCGCCATCCGGGCTCTACATCTTCGAAAACGTGAATCGCGCGAACGCGAACGGCGCAGAACTGACCTATGAACAAAGATTCGCTGGTGATGCGAGGATACGCGCCAGTTACTCATGGCAGATCGCTCGCGACAGCAACTCCGGGGCAGTCCTGCAGAACTCACCCAGAAACCTGGCGAAGCTGAACCTCGTGCTGCCCGTCTTCGAAAACATTGCGCGGATTGGCACGGAGATTCAGTGCGTATCGAGTCGACTCGCGGAACAGGGGCATGCGGCTGGCTATTGCCTGGGAAATGTGACCGTCGGAAGCTCGCGTCTGATCACCCATGCAGACGTCTCTTTCTCTGTCTACAACGTCGCCAACGCGCGATATGCGGACCCCGCCGGCCCAGGCTTCACGCAGGACGTCATAGCGCAGCAAAGCCGGGAATTCCTGGTCAAGTTGGTGTACGGGTTCTGAAATGTCGTTCGCCCGCACCTTTTTCTATGCAAGCGCATGCACCTTCGTTATCTGGGCGCTTATAGCGGGATCGGTTCACGCGCAGGTGGATGAGTCGGCATTGAAGGCAGCTTATATATTCAACTTTACCCAGTTCACCACATGGCCCGTAGGAAGTCTGTCTGACACCACTCTCTTTGTCTGTGCGAACAGGGACAGCGATCTTGGCACCGCGCTCTCGAAACTCGACGGGCGATCTGTTGGCGGCCATGCGTGGTCCGTAATTCCCATGCCGTCCAGGAGCGGCCAGGACAGATGCAATGTCATCGTGCTCGAAGGCGAGGAGCAAATGTCTCATGCGGTGAAAGACGTTGTCTCGTCGGATCAGCCGATTTTGGTCATCAGCAACTTTGACACCGGCGACCACACTGCGGTCATCCGTCTGTTCACTGAGGAAAATCATCTCCGTTTCGACATAGAGAATCAGCAGGCGCTGCGCCGACATCTGTCGCTCAGTTCCAAGCTGCTCCGCCTTGCAAGGAATGTCTTATGACGTCTCATGAGGAACAGACACCAAGTCTGACGCGCGCCCTGGGGCGCGTGAATATCGTTGGTATCGCAATCGCCCTGCTGATTTCCAGCGCAGGGCTGCTGGCCTACCAGGCGCTGTCGTTACGCGCCGCTCTCCTGGCGGACGCACGTTTGCAAGCAGCTATGGTCTCAGCAAATATCACCGCGTCGCTGATGTTTCACGACGATCAGACAACCCGCGAGATACTTCGACCACTTAGCAACGTGCCGTATGTGGAGAGCGTCGCGGTGTTTAACGCGCAAGGCAGTGTCCACGCGCGGTACGCCAGAGCGGGAATCTCGGCACCCGAGGCGAACGAAGCGGCGCTCGCAAGCAATTTCGCGCCGGAACACTTTTCCCTGAAAGATATTTTTGTCGCCTATCCGGTCATCCAGGGCGGGGAAGTCCTTGGTACCGTCGTGCTTGTCGCGAGCACTGAAGGCATGGTTCGAGAGCTTTGGCAATATGCCGGCTTTCTCCTGGCAGCTTGCATCTGCGCGCTCTGCGTATCGTCCATCGTCACGTCGCGCATGAAAGCGCGCGTCGTAAAGGCAGAGAGGGAACTCGAATACCTCGCGCGTACAGACCCTCTCACGGACTTGCCAAACCGCCGGGCATTCTACGACGAACTGGCGGCCCGCCTGCTACCGTGGGGCGGTGGCTGGACGCACGTGACGCTGGTGTTGGTTGACCTCGATAACTTCAAGACTGTTAACGACACCCTGGGGCATGGCGCGGGAGACGAACTGCTGCGTTCCGTCGCTTCCGCTCTACGCGACGCCGTGCGCCCGACAGACGTTGTCAGCCGCATTGGAGGTGACGAATTTGCAGTGCTTGCTGTCGACGACGCCGACCGCGCCGGTAGCCGTAGCACGGCCGAGCGCATAACCAACGTCCTGGCTCGGCCGTTCGAGCTGCATGGCGGCAGCGTTCCGGTGACGGCAAGTGTCGGATTCAGCCGGTTCCCCGACGATGCGACCGACGTTGCATCACTCGTCAGCAGCGCAGACCTTGCTTTGTACGCTGCAAAAAGCGGGGGGAAGAACGTCGCTGTCGAGTTCAGGCCGCAGATGACGAAGGAGGCTCAGCGACGCGCCTGGCTTGAGCGCGAACTGCGGGGAGCGATTGAATGCGAGGCGCTTGAGTTGGCCTACCAACCTCAATTCAATTGCCAGACAGGACAACTTGTTGGCGTAGAGGCGCTTGCGCGATGGACCCATTCATCGGAAGGCAGCATTTCGCCGGCAGAATTTATCCCGATCGCGGAGAACAGTGATCTCATCGTTACACTGGGGAGATGGGTTATGCGGCGCGCCTGTCACGATGCCGCACAATGGAATGCCAACGCGAGCAATGCCGCAAGTGTCTCGGTGAACGTATCTGCAAGGCAACTTCGACAGCCTGGATTTCAGCACGATGTTCTTGAGGCGCTAAAAGATAGTGGTCTACCCCCCGGCATGCTGGAACTTGAGCTTACCGAAAGCCTGCTCATGGCCAACATGTCAGTCGCGGTGAACGTGATGAGGCAACTGCGCGCCCATGGTATCCGCCTGTCCATCGACGATTTTGGGACCGGTTATTCTTCCCTGTCCTATCTGCAGTCATTTCCGCTCAACCAGATCAAGATAGACCGCGGCTTCGTCAAGGCACTGCCACACGCAGGACAGCCGATCGTTACCGCCATTATCTCGATGGCACACAGCTTTGGCCTCACGGTCGTCGCCGAAGGAGTTGAATACCCTGCGCAGCTCGCCTGGTTGTCAGAGGCGGGATGTGACGTTGTTCAGGGCTTTCTGACTGGCCGTCCGATGTCGTTCGCGGGAATAGCGGAGGCCATGCGCGAAAGTGATGGGGCCGCCGTCGTTTCCGAAAGCGGCCGACATTTCTCCTGACTAAGCGGGGTGATCCAGGCGCGCTCCCGGCAAGAGACTATTGCGTCCTCAATACGACTCACCGAACGTCGCCCGGCCTCGCGCCCCCTGCATCAGCCAGCCGGTCAGTTAAGCTTCAACTACGCCTCACTTGCGCTTCAATTGCGAGAGGTCCCGCACGGCGCCACGGTCCGCAGAGGTCGCCAACGCCGCATAGGCTTGCAACGCCTGCGACACCATGCGTTCACGATCCACCGGCATCCACGCCTTGTCACCACGAGCCTCCATGGCTTCGCGACGGCGCGCCAATTCCTCGTCCGACACCGCCAGGTGCATCTTGCGCCTGGGAATGTCGATCTCGATCACATCGCCATCTTCCACCAGACCGATCGTGCCGCCTTCGGCTGCTTCTGGCGACGCATGCCCAATCACGAGCCCTGACGAACCGCCGGAGAAACGGCCGTCGGTGAACAGCGCACAGGTCTTGCCCAGGCCCTTGGACTTCAGATACGACGTGGGGTACAGCATTTCCTGCATGCCAGGACCGCCCTTGGGGCCTTCGTAACGGATCACGACCACGTCACCCGCCACCACCTTGTCGCCCAGAATGGCGTCGACGGCGTCGTCCTGACTCTCGAAGACGCGCGCGCGTCCGGAGAAAATCCATTGCGATTCGTCGACACCTGCAGTCTTGACGATGCAGCCCTTCTCCGCGAGGTTGCCGTAGAGGACAGCGAGGCCGCCGTCTTTCGAATACGCGTCCTGCTTGCTGCGGATACAGCCGGTCTTGCGGTCGGTATCCAGCGACGCGAACGTGGCTTCCTGGCTGAACGCGACAGTGGTCGGAATGCCGCCCGGGGCCGCACGGAAGAACTTCTGCGCTTCTTCACCCGCGCCACCGGCGACGTCCCATTTGGCGATGGCATTGCCCAGCGTGCCGCTATGCACGTTGCCGCACGACAGGTCCAGCAGATCCGCACGGGCCAGTTCACCGAGAATGCCGAGGATGCCGCCGGCACGGTGCACGTCTTCGATATGATATTTGTCGGTGGCGGGCGCCGCTTTGCACAGGCACGGCACTTTGCGCGAGATACGGTCGATGTCGGACATCGTGAAATCGACGCCGGCTTCCTGCGCCGCCGCCAGCAGGTGCAGCACAGTATTGGTCGAACCGCCCATGGCCACGTCGAGCGCCATGGCGTTCTCGAATGCCTGCTTGCTGGCGATGCTGCGCGGCAGGACCGACACGTCCTCTTCCTGATAGTAGCGGCGGCACAGGTCCACCACGAGGCGCCCGGCCTGTTCGAACAGGCCCTTGCGCCATGCATGCGTGGCGACGATCGTGCCGTTGCCCGGCAACGCCAGACCGATCGCCTCGGTCAGGCAATTCATCGAGTTCGCGGTGAACATGCCCGAGCAGGAACCGCACGTCGGGCAGGCGCTGCGCTCGACTTCAGCCACTTCAGCGTCGCTGATCTTGGGGTCCGCCGCCTTGATCATCGCGTCGATCAGATCGATCTTGGCGATCACCTGGCCGTCCGTCGGCGATTTGACCTTGCCCGCTTCCATCGGACCGCCGGACACGAATACGACCGGAATGTTCAGGCGCATGGCGGCCATCAGCATGCCCGGGGTGATCTTGTCGCAATTGGAGATGCAGACCATGGCGTCGGCGCAGTGCGCGTTGACCATGTATTCCACCGAGTCGGCGATCAGTTCGCGCGAGGGCAGCGAATACAGCATGCCGCCGTGGCCCATGGCAATGCCGTCGTCCACCGCGATGGTGTTGAATTCCTTGGCCACACCGCCAGCCGCTTCGATTTCCTTCGCGACCAGCGCGCCCAGGTCGCGAAGATGCACATGGCCCGGCACGAACTGGGTGAACGAGTTCACCACCGCGATGATCGGCTTGCCGAAATCGTCGTCTTTCATTCCGGTGGCGCGCCACAGGGCGCGGGCGCCGGCCATATTGCGGCCATGAGTCGATGTGCGTGAGCGATAGTGCGGCATGATCTTTCTCGAACGGGTTTAGCGGGGAGGTTGTTTTCTGGAGGCGGCCTTCGCGGGCGCGACGAATTATAGCAACGCCGCCCTGTCAAACCGCCGCCAGACAGCCCTAAGTGCCTCGCCAAACGGCCTATGCCATCCGGCCCAGGCGACGTGGGGGCGCGCGTGGCGTAAAATACGCGCTTTCTTCGAAAAATTCCGCCAACATGACGCTCGCCTCCACTCAAGAGATCATTGCCGAACTGAAAGCAGGCCGGATGGTGATCCTCGTCGACGAAGAAGATCGCGAAAACGAGGGCGACCTCGTGATCGCCGCCGAATTCGTCACGCCGGAAGCGATCAACTTCATGGCCCGCTACGGCCGCGGCCTGATTTGTCTGACGCTCACGCAGGAACGCTGCAAACTGCTGAACCTGCCGCTCATGACCTATCGCAACGGCACGCAGTACGGCACGGCGTTCACCGTCAGCATCGAAGCAGCCGAAGGCGTGACCACCGGCATCTCGGCGGCCGACCGCGCCCGCACGATCGCCGTGGCGGTCGCACCGGACACCAAGGCCGAGCACATCGTGCAGCCGGGACACGTGTTCCCGATCATGGCGCAGCCCGGCGGCGTGCTGGTGCGCGCCGGCCATACCGAGGCCGGCTGCGACTTCACCGCGCTGGCAGGCCTCACGCCGGCCGCGGTGATCTGCGAAGTCATCAAGGACGACGGCACGATGGCGCGCCTGCCGGACCTGATGGAATTCGCCAAAGAGCACGATCTGAAGATCGGCACGATCGCGGATCTGATTCACTACCGCAGCCGCACGGAATCGATCGTCGAGCGCATTTGCGAACGCACCATGCAAACCGCGCACGGCGCGTTTCGCGCGGTGATGTATCTCGACCAGCCGAGCGGCCAGCCGCATATCGCGCTGGTGCGCGGCACGCCGAACCCGGAACACGACACCCCGGTGCGCGTGCACGAGCCGCTGTCCATGCTGGATCTGCTCGAAGTCGGCAAATCGACTCACTCATGGACGCTGGATGCGGCGATGAAAGAGATCGCCCAGCGCGACCTCGGTGTGATCGTGCTCCTGAACTGCGGCGATTCGAAGGAACATCTGGTCGACGTTTTCAAGGCGTTCGACTCGAAGGAAAAAGCCGAGGCGCTCAAACGCCGGCCGGTCGACTTCAAGACATATGGCATCGGTGCGCAGATCCTGCGTGAGCTGGGTGTCGGCAAGATGCAGGTGCTGTCGAACCCGCGCAAGCTGGGCAGCATGTCGGGCTACGGCCTCGAAGTCACCGGCTTCGTACCCATGCCGGGCAGCACCGCACAGGCTCCGCAACAAGGCTGATCCGACCATTCACGCGCTTTAGCGCCAACTCAAAACACTACGGAATTCACATGGAAATCGGACAATACCAACCGAATCTCGACGGCGACGGACTGCGTATCGGCATCGTCCAGGCGCGTTTTAACGAACCCGTCTGCAACGGTCTCGCGGATTCGTGCATCGAAGAACTCGAACGCCTCGGCGTGACCGGCGAAGACGTGCTGCTGGTCACTGTGCCGGGCGCGCTGGAAATCCCGCTGGCGCTGCAAAAGCTTGCCGAAAGCGCCCAATTCGACGCACTGATCGCGCTGGGCGCGGTGATTCGCGGCGAGACGTACCACTTCGAACTGGTGTCGAACGAAAGCGGCGCGGGCATCACCCGCATCGGCCTCGACTTCGGCATCCCGGTCGCGAACGCTGTGCTGACCACCGAAAACGACGAACAAGCCGTCGCGCGCATGACCGAGAAGGGTCGTGACGCAGCGCGCGTGGCCGTCGAAATGGCGAACCTCTCGGTCGCGCTCGAACAGCTCGGCGGTGACGACGAGGAAGAAGACGAAGAAGAGGAAGAGGCATGAAGAGCGCACGCCGACGCTCCCGCGAACTGGCCACGCAGGGGCTTTACCAGTGGCTGCTGTCGGGTTCGCCCGGCGGTGAAATCGACGCGCAGTTGCGCGGCGCGCAGGGCTTCGACAAGGCCGACCACGAACATCTGGACGCCATCCTGCACGGCGTGATCCGCGATTCGGAAGCGCTCTCCGCCGACATCGCACCGTGCCTCGACCGCCCGATCGACCAGCTTTCGCCGGTCGAACGCGCCGTGCTGCTGGTTGCCGCGTTCGAGTTGAAGAATCACGTCGATATCCCCTATCGCGTGGTCATCAATGAAGCGGTCGAACTCGCCAAGACGTTTGGCGGCGCGGACGGCTACAAGTACGTGAACGGCGTGCTGGATAAGCTGTCGGCGCAATTGCGCGCTGCCGAAACGCAGGCAGCCCGCAAGCATTGAGCGTGAGGCGGGGCGAGCGCGCCATGCGCCGTCCCGCTTTTGCTTCTGAACTGGATTTGATCGTATGAACTCCGTGACCGAACCCTTGGTGCGGCTTGCTGCCCGCGTCGACGCCATCCAGCCTTTCTATGTGATGGAACTGGCCAAGGAAGCCGCGCTGCTCGAGCGCGAAGGGCGCGACATCATCCACATGGGAATCGGCGAACCCGATTTCACCGCGCCCGAGCCGGTCATCGAAGCGGCCGCGAGCGCCCTGCGCCGCGGCGTCACGCAATACACGAACGCACTTGGCCTGCACGCGCTGCGCGAAGCGATCTCGGCGCATTACGCTGAGTTCTACGGCGTCAGCGTCGATCCTGCGCGGATCGTCGTCACCGCCGGCGCGTCTGCCGCGCTGCTGCTGGCTTGCGCGGCGCTAGTCGATCGCGACGATGAAGTATTGATGCCCGACCCGTGCTACCCGTGCAACCGCCACTTCGTAATCGCAGCGGAAGGCAAGCCGGTGATGGTGCCGAGCGGGCCGGCCGAACGCTTCCAGCTAACCGCCGCCGACGTCGAGCGCCTGTGGAACGAGCACACCCGCGGCGTGCTGCTGGCGTCGCCGTCTAATCCGACGGGCACGTCGATCGAGCTCGCTGAGCTCGAACGCATTGTCAAGACCGTGCGGGCGCGTGGCGGCTTTACGATCGTCGACGAGATCTACCAGGGCCTGAGCTACGACGCGAAGCCCGTCTCGGCGCTCTCGTTCGGTGACGACGTCATCACCGTCAACAGCTTCTCGAAGTACTTCAACATGACCGGCTGGCGTTTGGGCTGGCTGGTGGTGCCGCCTGGCATGGTCGGCGCGTTCGAAAAGCTCGCGCAAAACCTGTTCATCTGCGCGTCGGCGCTCGCGCAGCATGCGGCGCTGGCCTGCTTCGAACCGGAAACGATCGCCATCTACGAAGCGCGTCGCCTCGAATTCAAGCGCCGCCGCGACTTCATTGTGCCGGCGCTCGAATCGCTGGGTTTCTCGGTGCCGGTAATGCCTGACGGCGCCTTCTACGTGTACGCCGATTGCCGAACGGTCGCGCATCCGGCGGCCGGAGACAGCGCGGCGCTCACCAAAGCGATGCTGCATGACGCGGGCGTGGTGTTGGTGCCGGGCATGGACTTCGGCACGCACGCGCCGAAAGACTACATCCGGCTATCGTATGCAACCGCCCTGCCGAAGTTGGAAGAAGCGGTCGAGCGGCTGGCGAAGCTTTTCGGACGGCACTGACTGGATAGAGGCGCCACAGAGCCGCTCTGCGGCTTTGAGTGCCTGAAGGGCTGCTCGGCGAGGCCGGGTTGCACAATGCCTGTGACACACGCCTCACGGCCGCGCACGTCACTACAGACGAAAACCACAAAAGAAAAAGGACACTCTCTCGGGTGTCCTTTTTTGTATCGGCCGCTCCCGGGCCAGGCGAACCGGGTTAAGTCAACCTCAAGCGCCCAACTCCGAAGCCGATGCCACATGCTTGGTCGCATTGGAACTAGCGTCGTCCTGCTCGGACACCGGCGTCTTCACCGGCGCCGCCGCGCTCAGCGGATGACCGGCATCGAGCGTCATCTGCACGCGCTTGCCGCTAGTCGATGCCGCCGCAGCCGTAGTCGTGTTCGACGCCGTCAAAACCGGCGCCTGCGGTGCGTTGATCGGCACCTTGCGGCCGCGCGCCACATCGCGCAGGCGGCCACGCTCGGCCATCACCTTGGCGCCGTAGCCGCCGTCGTCCTGCGAAGTGGAGCCGACGTAGAGACGCAGACCGCCCGGCAGCGAACCGCCGCGTGCGATGCAATCCTTCAGCACCAGCGCGCCCACCTTGATGTTCGCAACCGGTTCAAGCGCCGCGCTCTGGCCGCCGAAATACTGGAACTTGTCCGAGTGAACCTTGGACATCACCTGCATCAGGCCTTGCGCGCCCACGCCGCTCTCGGCGTACGGGTTGAAGCCCGATTCGATTGCCATCACGGACAGCAGGAGAAGCGGGTCGAGATCGACTTCGCGGCCGGTGTCGAACGCGGCCTTCACGAGCTCGCTAACGGGTCCCTGAGCGACGCGATAACGCCGCGCCAGGTACGACGAGACCAGATCCTGCTCGCGGGTCGAAACCAGCACACGATCGTCGCGTGCATCGGCCGTGACGCGCTGCGCCGGGATCAGCCGTGCCAGCGCGGAAACGCTCTGCATGGTGCGCGGGTCGAGGCCGTTCAGTGCAGCCACGCCCATACCGGACGTGCCGGTGCCGTCGAAGGCGCCGTCGTAGCTGGTATTGCTGGCGGTGACGCCATTGTTGCCGTTGTTCGCACCGCTCGCGGCGTCGCTACCGGTCGAATTCGCGGACAGCGAATCGTCAGAGGACGCGCCAGGGGGCCCGAAAGCCGGCAGCGGGTGGCCCTGCAGCAGACGGGCGGGACCGGCCTGCACAGCGGCGGAAATGACCGGCATCAGCTTGGCGGCAAGGGTGCCGCGCAAAGCTGGCATCAGCCACAGCGTAACGGCCAGCACGACGGCGATACCACCGACGATGCTGAACAGGTGATGACTCATTCGCGTCCCGCGACGCAACGCACCACGCACAACTTGCGCGATACGCTCATCGGGACGCCACGATAACCAGGCGTTCATTCAGATCTCCCATGTTGCATGATCCGCGAACTCCGCCAGTTGAACAGGCGGTAACACACATTCGCAGAGTCAAGACATCGCGCGCTCTGTCTGGTTAGGGCAGCAGCGACGTCGGGAAAACGGTACATACCGTTTGTGGGGAGCCCTCTTGAAAAGAGGTCCGCGGCATGCCAAAAAAGCATGCGGGCGGTGGCTCCCACGCGAAAAACCAGCGTCAGTTGGCGCTGGCGAGGACTTCAGTAAGGCCGTCAGATACCGTGCAGGGGGTCGGTAAACGGTGACGCGTTGCGTCAAAAGGGACCGGGGGCAGTGGTAAAAAGGTTCACGCCCTGCAACCAATGTGGACGGATTCTATGCAGGGTTTTATAGATCGTCAACACTATAGATAGGCAAATGTATAACTAATTGTAATAATGAACAGTGTTCAGTCCGTTAAGAACCGCGCGGTGCGCGCTTCTTGAGCTATCTCAATTAGTCCTTCCGAAGTCGGCCGTTTGGCCAATCTACGTGCGCCTGCCAACACAGGTAAAATCGACAATCGTTCTGGCACCGTGATCTCTGCGGCGCCCTACCTTTTTGCCGCTTGCGCGGCTCTCTACCGCACCAGATGAAATACAAAGACCTGCGCGATTTCGTCGGCCGTCTCGAAACGATCGGTGAACTGCGCCGTATCTCGCAAAACGTCTCGCCTGTCCTGGAAATGACCGAACTGTGCGACCGCGTACTGCGCGCCGGCGGTCCGGCGATACTGTTTGAGAGCCAGCAGCAGCACGCGTTTCCGGTCCTCGGTAACCTGTTCGGCACGCCGCGCCGCGTCGCGCTTGGCATGGGTATCGACGCGCAAGCAGGTGAAGGCGATAGCGCCGCGCTGGAGTCGCTGCGCGACGTCGGCCGCCTGCTCTCCGCACTGAAGGAACCGGAGCCGCCGAAGGGGCTCAAGGACGCCGGCAAACTGTTCTCGCTCGCGAAGGCGGTGTGGGACATGGCGCCCAAAACGGTGAGCGCGCCGCCTTGCCAGGAAATCGTCTGGGAAGGCAACGACGTCGACCTCGGAAAGCTGCCGATTCAGACCTGCTGGCCGGGCGATGCGGGGCCGCTGATCACGTGGGGCCTGACTGTCACAAAAGGCCCGAATAAGAGCCGACAAAATTTAGGCATATATCGCCAGCAACTGATCGGGCGTAACAAACTCATCATGCGCTGGCTCGCGCATCGCGGCGGCGCACTCGATTTCCGCGAGTTCGCGCTGCAGAATCCGGGCAAGCCGTATCCCGTGGCCGTAGTGCTGGGCGCCGATCCGGCTACCATCCTCGGTGCGGTTACGCCGGTGCCCGACACGCTCTCCGAATACCAGTTCGCCGGGCTGCTGCGCGGCGGCCGCACCGAACTCGCGAAGTGCATCACGCCGGGCGTCGACGGTTTGCAGGTGCCCGCGCGGGCGGAAATCGTTCTGGAAGGCTTCATCTATCCGCAGGAGGGCACGCCCTCACCTGCTCCCGCGGGCGCGCCGCCGCGCCCGGCCAAGGGCGCGTCCGCCGCTTACGAACACGCGCTGGAAGGCCCCTACGGCGACCACACCGGCTACTACAACGAGCAGGAGTGGTTTCCCGTCTTCACGGTCGAGCGCATCACCATGCGGCGCGACGCGATCTATCACTCCACCTATACCGGCAAACCGCCCGATGAGCCCGCCGTGCTCGGCGTCGCGCTCAACGAGGTGTTCGTGCCGCTGTTGCAGAAGCAGTTCACCGAGATTACCGATTTCTATCTGCCGCCCGAAGGATGCAGCTACCGGATGGCGATCGTGCAGATGAAGAAGAGCTACCCGGGTCACGCCAAGCGCGTGATGTTCGGCGTGTGGAGCGTCCTGCGGCAATTCATGTATACGAAGTTCATCGTCGTGGTCGACGAGGACGTGAATATCCGCGACTGGAAGGAAGTGATCTGGGCCATCACCACGCGTATCGATCCGGCGCGCGACACCGTGCTGGTCGATCGCACGCCGATCGACTATCTGGATTTCGCCTCGCCGGTGGCAGGTCTCGGATCGAAGATGGGACTCGACGCGACCAACAAATGGCCCGGCGAAACCGATCGCGAATGGGGCCGCCCGATCGAGATGGACCGTGCGGTCAAACAGCGCATCGACACCTTGTGGAATGAGTTGGGACTGTAAAAACAGGCCTCGAATCACACCACTGAATATCGGAATTCTGTCGGCATCGAAGCGATCCGTTCACCGGCCGGATCGCTCGCGCTTGAACAAGTCTGAAGAACAAAACTGATGGAGCAGTTGCGCGGATGCATGCCTTTTCAATGATGTCGGATGGTTTTTTTCTGTCGTTGTCGTTGTGTCTGGATATCGGTCTCGTCAACATCGCGATGATTTCGCTGGCGCTGTCGCACGGCTTCAAACCGGGCTTCTGGCTGGGCCTGGGTTCCTGTTTCGGCGATCTCGTTTACGCGGCGCTCGCGCTCGCGGGAATGGCTGCGCTGCTGCAGTTCGAATCGGTACGCTGGGTCGTGTGGATCGGCGGCGCGGCGGTCCTGCTGTTTCTCACGTGGAAGATGGCGCGTGAAGCGCTGTTCCCGGCGTCGGCGCCCGCAGTTGCCGGCGAAGCGGATGCCAAAGCGCCGCATCTTTCCCCGTGGCGCGGTTTCTTGCGCGGCGCGTTGCTGGCCATGTCGTCGCCGTCAGCGATTCTGTGGTTTGCCGCAGTCGGCGGTGCGTTGATCGCGAAGGCCGGCGCCACTAGCGTGACGACTGCACCGGTATTCCTCGGCGGCTTCTTCCTGGGCGGCTTGTGCTGGACGATCTTTATCTGCGGACTCGGCAGCCATGGACGCAAACGCGCCGGCACCGGTTTGCTGCGCGCGTGCCATGTGTTGTCGGCGCTGCTGTTCGCCTACTTCTCGTATAGCGTGATCGTGAACGGGTATCGCGATCTGATCGTGCAGACCGCACAGGTGGCAAGCTAGAAAAAACGGCTCGCCAAGGCGAGCCGTCTTCCCTCAATTTCAACGTGCGTAGCCGGACGCAAGAACGATCACGCAGCCTATCAGGCGAGATACTGCGCCAGCTTCGCCAGATCGACGTTGCCACCGCTCACCACCACTCCCACACGCTTGCCCTTCACCGGCACGACGCCGTTGAGCACGGCAGCCGCGGCGAGGCAACCCGTCGGCTCGACCACGATCTTCATGCGCTGCGCGAAAAAACGCATGGTCTCGATCAACTGTTCGTCGCTGACCGTTTCGATCTTCGCGACCAGCTTCTGAATAATCGCGAACGTGTAGTCGCCGAGATGCGTGGAAGCAGCACCGTCGGCAATCGTGCGCGGCGCGTCGATATGCACGATCTCGCCGCGCGCGAGCGATTGCTGACCGTCGTTGCCCGCTTCGGGTTCTATGCCGATGACGGTGCACGCCGGGCTCAATGCCGCCGCCGACAATGCGCTGCCGCCGATCAGTCCGCCGCCGCCGAGGCAAACGAACAGCATGTCGAGCGGGCCGGTTTCGTCGATCAACTCCTTCACCGCCGTGCCCTGCCCGGCGATCACGTGCGGATGGTCGTACGGCGGAATCAGCGTCATGCCGCGCTCTTCGGCGAGCCGCCGGCCGATCTCTTCGCGACTTTCGGTGTAGCGGTCGTAGCTGATCACTTCGCCGCCATAGCCCTTGGTCGCCGCGACTTTGGCTGCGGGCGCGTCGTGCGGCATGATGATCGTGGCGTGAATCCCGGCAAGACGCGCCGATAGCGCGATCGCTTGCGCGTGATTGCCCGACGAGTACGTCAACACACCCGCTTTACGTTGCTCCGCGTCGAAATGCGAAATCGCGTTGTAGGCGCCGCGAAACTTGAAAGCGCCCATGCGCTGAAAATTTTCGCACTTGAAGAACACCGACGCGCCCGTGCGCTCGTTGAACGTGCTCGAGGTTAGAACGGGGGTGCGATGGGCGACGCCTTCGAGACGCGCAGCGGCGTCGAGTACGTCGTCGAAAGTGGGAGCGGGAAGCGCTTGCATTGACGAAACTCTCCAGAGCATTGGCGAAACAGCCATTCTCCCAGCTTCGACAGTGCTTTGGTATGTCGCTTGGTATGCCGCAGTAGAAACACAAACGGCGCAACCCGGCGATCAAGCCGGCGTTACGCCGTCAATACATCTCTGCGCGCTTCTTGCGATTAGCGGCGATAGTAGCCGTGGCCGTAGTAGCCACGGCCGTAGTAGCCATGGTGATAATAAGGACGGCCATAGCCACCGTAATAGCCACCCACTACGACCGGCGCTCCGTAATAGACCGGCGGCGGCGCGTAATAGACCGGCGGCGGTGCGTAGTAGACCGGCGGCGGCGCGGCATAAACCGGGTACGCCGGCGCGATCGGAATGCCAATACCGATACCGACGGAAACGTGCGCCTCAGCATCAGTCGCGAACCCCACGCCGAGTGCGGCGGCAACGACAAACGGAACGATCTTTTTCACTTTTGTTCTCCTGGCGCGGCCCACTAAGGTCGCCGACTTCGCATGCTTTGCATGCTATGAAATCAATGTATCGAAAAAGACCACGCATAGATGTTCGCATTTGTTGCAAATTGCAATTGGCGGCAATGGCTCGGAATGTGCGCCGGCGCGCCACCGCCGGGACACGCTGTGTAACGGACTGAGAACTAAGGGTTTGCCAGCGGTCGAGCGAACGCGAACCCACCGCTTTGCGGGTCTTGCGGCTTCAGGCTCTCGCTTGCCAGTAATCTTTGATTACAAATTAGCTTCAATCCTGACGGCCCAAATGAAAAATGCCCGATGCAATCGCACCGGGCATTTCTTACCCATCAGCAGACGGTATTTTCAGCCTACCTTTACATAGGCGAATTCTCGGGAGACGTTGGGCGGGACATACGCGCCACTGATGCGCACGCGTGGCGTCAGGCGCTTTTTCTGATCCCACCAGCGACGGCGCTGCGAGTGCGTCAAGAACCGCAAGTGCTTTCGGTAAGAAAAAATATTCATCGTTACCTCCCGAATCTGACTGCGAGACGAAAAACCCAGAACAGCAACTGCCAAACCAGTTCATGAAGGAAATTGTGAGCAGTTTTCGGACCCGCGGGGCGTCTGTGGCCGGATGACCGACCGGACACGCCATATCGCGCGCGAACTGATCAGAGGAATACCCACACCGGGACACACTACTGCCGGACGGATGCGCGATACTGCTGCATTCCCGTTCAAGTATCCCGTCTGGAGCAGGTAACCATGTCCCAGCCCTCTCTACCGCGCCTCGGTTTCATCGGTGCGGGGCGGCTCGCGCGCTGTCTCGCGCTGAGCTTTTCACGCGCCGGCTATCCCGTCACGGCGGTAGCGAGCCGCTCGGCGGCCTCGGCCGGCCGGCTCGCCAGTCAAATCGAACATTGCGCGGCATTCGACGATCCACAACAGGTTGTCGACGCCGCCGATATCGTCTTTTTAGCCGTTCCCGATGACAGCATCGGTACGACAGCGCACACACTGCGGTTCGCGGCGGACGCGGCAAGCGCCCCATACGGCAAGGCGCTCGTGCATTGCAGCGGCGCCTCTCCGGTGGAGTTGCTGACTCCGGCGCGCGACCAGGGTGCCTCGATCGGCGGCTTTCACCCACTGTACCTCTTTAGCGGCGATCTCGCCGACCTCGACCGGATCGCCGGCTGCTCGGTGACGATCGAGGCCGACGGCGCCCTCATGGACGCGCTGACGGCGCTGGCCGTCGCCCTGCGCTGCCATCCGCTGTCGATTCCAGCAGGCGGCCGCATGCTGTATCACGCTGCCGCGCATTACGCCGCCAGCTTCGCGCTATGCAGCCTCGCTGAATGCGTCGCGTTGTGGCGCACGCTGGGCTTTGCCGAAGACGACGCGCTGCGCGCGCTGCTGCCGATGCTCTCCGGCACGATCGAAACCGCCCGCGACAAGGGTCTGCCCAACGCCCTCGCCGGCCCCGTGTCGCGCGGTGACACGGGCGTCGTGGAAAAGCAGTTGGCGTTGCTCGAAGGCCTTGGCGGCGATCATGCCGCGCTGTACGGTTTGTTGACGCGGCGCGCGGTCAGACTGGCCGAACGCCGTGCGAAACCGCCCGCGGCGATCGAGACGATTGCCGAGGCGGTGGAAGAATCGCTCAACCGGTCGCTGAATCAGGCCGCAGCAGGTGCAAGCGTCAAGTAAGCCGTGATAATGTGACGACCGGCGCCGCGCGCAATCCGCCAGCGCCGCGCTTCGGGACCAACAGACGAGAACGCACAATGATCAAGGTCAGCATCCTTTATCCGTATCGGGAAAACGGCCACTTCGACGTGGACTATTACTGCGTCACGCACATGCCGCTCGCGGCCAGGCTGTTCGGGCCGTCGCTGAGAGGCTGGTCGGTCGACGTCGGCATCAATGCCGGGCCGCCGGGAACGCCGCCCCCGTATGTCGCCGCGGGCCACTTCCTGTTCGATAGCGCGGACGACTTCTACAAAGTCTTCAAGTCGGCCTCGGAGCAGTTGGTTGCCGACATTCCGAATTACACCGACGGCGGCAACGGCACGATTCTGATCAGCGAAATCAAGATTTCTGTGTGATATCCCGTGGTAGGTGTGGCCTGGCGGCATGCAGTTCGCCGATTGGCCTGACTCGAACATCTGGAAATTGAACCACCGCGTCCCCATTTGTGACGCGTAACGCGCCCTCTCCCGGGAACGGCGCAGGCAATCCAAATGAACCCGCCGGCGCACCGATCGGTCAGCGCCGGCACCCTGCGGCCGATCGACGGCCGCCTTCCGAAGGATAAGGACACGAGATGTTTGGCGATATCGCCCGTTTTCTGCTCAATACCGTCTTTACGCTGTTCGGCGCCGCGTTGCTGCTGCGCGCATGGCTGCAGGTCGTGCGCATGCCGCCGTACAACCCCGTCACGAACGCCGTCATGCAAGCCACCAACTGGATCGTGCTGCCTTTGCGGCACATTCTGCACAGCACCCGGAACATCGACTGGGCGAGTCTCGCCGCTGCCCTGATTGCGGCGATCGTTTATGTGGTGCTGATGGTGGTGCTCACGGGCGCCGATCCGCTCACGCTCGTGCCGACGCTGCTGATTGTTGCCGTGCTGACCGTTATCAAGTGGGCGCTGAACCTGATCATCTGGATGACGATCCTGATGGCGCTGCTGTCGTGGCTCAATCCGCGCTCGCCGGCCATGCCGATTCTGTACCAACTGACCGCGCCGTTCCTGAATCCGCTGCGCCGCGTGGTGCCGCAACTCGGCGGCATCGACCTCTCGCCGATCCTGCTGTTCGTGATCGTGCAGGTGCTGCTGATGGTGGTCACGCGTGCGGCCGTTCAGTTGACCTACTTCGTGATCTGAACGGCGTTCGGTGCGCCTTGTGGACAAGGGTGGCGGCAGCGCGATTTGCGCTAACCGCCTCTTCCCGAGTAGAATCATGCGCTCTGCGGGCGTCGTATAATGGTAATACCCTAGCTTCCCAAGCTAGAGCCGTGGGTTCGATTCCCATCGCCCGCTCCAGATTCTTTTCAGCCCGCCTGGCGATTGACCAGGCGGCTTCGCGAAAGGATCTGAATCTGCAGCACATTGCCGCATTTCCCACCCGCTACGCTCTCCCCGTCTGTCATTCGAGAAGTCGCACAAACGCAAGATGAGCCCGCGCGGCGTCAACACGCCATTGCGCGAGCCGCCGTTAGTTCTTCGCAGCCTTCTCGACCGCCTTGACCAGCTTGAATTCGTCTTTGTCCAACGCGTAGTAGTACGTCCCGCTACCCTGTTCATTCCTGCTGCCGTGAACCACCAACAGGCGGCTGTCGCGCCGGAACTCGATCGGCTCCTGCACATCCACATCCCAGCAGCACACCGTAAAAGGCAGCCACGTGACGCGGCCGGTCTTCGCGTCGATCGCCACAGTGGACACGCACGACGCCCCACAGCCCCAGCTTGCCAGCACGTAGTGCCCGGCGAAGTTCGGCTTCTGCCGGCTGGCTTCGCGGATACGCGTCGCATATTCCTTGTCGTCCGCGGATACGAGCCGCACTTTCGCCGCTTTGCCCGCAAAGGTGTCGCTCACCGCGAAATCTTCAAAACGCGGCACGCCGGCATCAGCAGCTTGCGCCACGCACATCCAGCACATGGCCGAAACGAAGCCCATCAATAGAAACTTTTTCATTGCTCAATACCAGTGGTGTTTTTCCCAGAACAGCCGCGCTGATGCCGCAGTGTGATATCGCCCGAGAATATAGCGAATCCCGCCCTGACATTCTTCAACCGCATTACCGAAAGATTTTTCGCCATTCGGATTCAATTCATATTGAGGCCGCAGCAACTGATAAAGCCCGCGTGCGGACGACTTCCCATTGCGCACGTCAACCACACCGCTCGATTCCTGCGCCATGAGCCACAGCAAATCGTTGAATTGCGTGAGGGGCACGCCTTCAATGGCCATTGCCTTGCGAAGCGCATTCTGGGAAGTAGTCGGAACCGCAGTTGGATCGATAGCGACCCAACCCGTTTTGGCGGCTTTTGCCTGACGATGATTGTGTGCGTGTTTGCCCATGTTGGATTTTCGCTTTGATAATCGTTGCAACGAGATAGCTGATGAGCGCGATTAAATCATACGAATGGCTGTCACGGTTATGAAACCGTAATGTTCATGCCGATTTCCGCGCCCCTTCAACCCTGCCACCGTCTGGACGCACCCTTTTCGGGTGTGCTACCTTACGCGCACTTGCAACGTCCGCTCCACCTTCCTGCTGAAGCCTTCAGCAGAATCCAGCACGAGCCGCCTCCCATGAAGGCGGCTTTTTTGTAGTGGCAGCGGCCCGGCATAGCGATTCGAGCGAACCGCGCCTGCGAACTGCGGCCCATGCCGCGCAAGCGCAAACGGCGCCTCGCAACCCGCCATGCAAGCCGTCAAGCCCTCACCCTAGTAGCAGTATCGATAATGATCCACGATCCAAACGACGCCGGCCTGCCCGACGAACTCCCGCCGCCTTCCACCGAAGCCGAAGGCCAACCGGCCGACGCCGACGCGACTGCCGACACCCCGCACGAAGAAGCCTTGCATCGACGCCGCATCCGCAGCTTTGTCACGCGCGCTGGCCGCGTCTCGACCGGCCAGCGCCGCGCAATGGACGAACTCGGTCCGCGTTTCGTCGTGTCCTTCACACCGCAACAACCCGACTGGAACAGCGTGTTCGGCCGCGCGGCGCCGCGTGTGCTGGAAATCGGCTTCGGAATGGGCGCGACCACCGCGGAAATCGCCTCGCACCGTCCCAACGACGACTTCCTCGGCGTCGAAGTGCACGAACCCGGCGTCGGCGCGCTGCTGAAGCTGATGGGCGAGCAGACGCTGTCGAACATCCGCATCATTCAGCACGACGCGGTCGAAGTGCTCGAACAGATGATCGCGCCCGACAGCCTCGACGGCGTGCACATCTTCTTTCCCGACCCTTGGCACAAGGCGCGCCACCACAAGCGCCGGCTGATCCAGCCGAAGTTCGTCGCGTTGCTGGTTTCGCGTCTGAAGCCGGGCGCCTATCTGCATTGCGCGACCGACTGGCAGAACTACGCCGAGCAGATGCTCGAGGTGCTGGGCGCCGATCCTGCGCTGGAAAATACCGCCAACGGCTACGCGCCGCGTCCCGAGTATCGTCCGGTGACGAAGTTCGAGCGCCGTGGGCTACGGCTCGGGCATGGCGTGTGGGATCTGGTGTTCAGGAAGCGCGGCGCGGTATAAAGCCGCGCTGCAGTTGTGCTCGCCATACGCAAAAAGGTCCGCAAACGCGGACCTTTTTTCATGACGCGGAAGACAAGCGGAGACTCAGTCCGCCCAGCTCAACGCGCCGCTGTAACCCACCAGCAGGATCAACAGTCCAAAGCCGATCCGGTACCACGCGAACACGGTGAAATCGTGTGTGGCGATGTAGCGCAACAACCAGCGCACGCAGGCGAAGGCGCTGATGAAGGCCGCCACGAAGCCGAGCGCGAAACTGCCGAGCGCGTCGATGGACAGCAGATGCCAGTCTTTATAGAGCTCGTAAGCCGTTGCACCGAAGATGATCGGAATCGCGAGGAAGAATGAAAACTCCGTAGCGACGCGCCGGTCGAGGCCGAACAACATCCCGCCGATGATCGTCGAACCCGAGCGCGACATGCCCGGGATCAGCGCAAAACATTGAGCGAGGCCGACTTTCAACGCATCCAGCGGGCTCAGATCGTCGACGTTCTGAACACGTGCCGCCACGTCGCCTCGCGCGCGCTGACGCGCTTCAGCCCACAGGATCACCACCCCACCCGCCACTAACGCGAACGCAACCGGCACGGGCGAAAACAGCGCCGCCTTGATGGCCTTCTCGAACAGCAGGCCGAGCACAATCGCCGGAATCGTCGCGATAATCACGTTCAGCGTAAAGCGCCTCGCGTCGGGCCGGCTGGGCAAGCCGGTCACCACGCTGCCGATGCGGCGGCGAAACTCCCAGCACACAGCCAGAATCGCGCCGAGCTGGATCACGACATCGAAGGTTTTCGCGTGATCATCCGTGAAATTGAGCAGACTGCCCGCGACGATCAAATGGCCGGTGCTCGACACCGGCAAAAATTCCGTCAGCCCTTCGACGACGCCCAGAATCAGCGCCTTGCAAGCCATTAGCCAGTCCATCCGTGACCCTCATCGCTGTAGATAGTCGAAACGAACAGGGTCGGCACGGTGCGCGCGCGGCCCTGCCGGCCGCGCGCAGCGTCATTTCTCGACGATTTGCACGCGTATGCCGTTTGTAAGGATGGTGATTGTACCGGGTTCGTAATTCACGCCGGCAAATTGCAGTTGTTCGGGTTTGAAGGTGTAGATCGGGTAGTTGGTCAGCAACTGCGTAGCGAGCAGGGCCGCCGCGGCATTGATCTGCTGCGTATAGGCCTGCGCCTGCCCGCTCACGCTGACGTTGTCGACGTTCGGCGACTTCAGCACGACCGACTTGCTGGCGGCGTCGTAGGCCAGTTCGCTCGACAGCGTAAATACGCCGTCAACCGGTTGCGGCATGAATGGGCTCGCGAGCCGGGCGTCGAGCTTCACCGAGACGCGGTTCGCGTCCGGCAGGAAGCCGACCACCGGATTGGTCAGCGCGACGTCGAACACTTGCGAAACCGTGCGCTGATAGGGGAATTTGCGCTGCACCGCGTCCTGCACCTGCTGCTGCGAGAACGTGTAATGCGACGGGATGAACGGGAAAGTCGATGTCGCGCACGCCGCCAGCGAGACGGTGATGCCAAGCGCGGTGCCGCCTGTCAGCGCGGCAATCAGGAAGCGGCGCCGGGTCGGCGCAGCGGGTCGAGTCATGCGAAATCTCCTGTGGAAGCCTTCTCGAGCATGCGGTTGCGTTGGGTTGTTTGTCCGGGTGGATGACGTAGCGGAATCGTTCACGCGTTATCCGCGCACCGCCGGTTGCGGTTGAGTCTGCGTTTCAAGCTGGGTGAGCCACGCGAGCGCTTCACCGCGGCTCGTGCCGCACATGTCCATCTGCGGTTGCAGACCGGAACAGCACGCCGGCCGCTCCGGCTGACCGAAGATCGCGCAGCGCAGATCATCGCCGAGTTGCACGCAGCGCACGCCCGCCGGCTTGCCATTCGGCATGCCGGGGATCGGGCTCGAAATCGACGGCGCGATACAGCACGCGCCGCAATCGGGGCGACACGCATGACCGGCCACATGGAACGGGGACTCGCGCTTCACAACGCTGTTCGGCACATCACTCACGACATTTTTCCTGAACTCGAAAACAGGCAACGCAACATACAACGCCATACCAGACCCGCATTGTGCCATCGCATCCCGTGCGACCTTTTTACACAATTCGGCGAAGGGTCGCTCACGTAAACTTGTTGGATACGAAAGGCCACGCTCAAGAGGCGTCTGCGCTGTTCGAACCGGTCCCGAGAATCCGCCGGTTCGTGCCTCTTCAAGGGTGGCTGTCAAACCCGAGCGCCCCATGACCACCGCCAACACGCTATTCCGCCCTGACCTGCTCGCCAAATACAGCGCGAACGGTCCACGGTATACGTCCTATCCGACCGCCTTGCAGTTCCGCGACGATTTCGATCCCGCTGACTATCTGCGCGCCGCCGCAGACCCAGGTGCTTCCACCACCGACCTCTCGCTGTACTTCCTCATCCCCTTTTGCGACACCGTGTGCTTCTACTGCGGTTGCAACAAGGTCGCCACAAAGAACCGCGCGCACGCGCGTCCCTATGTCGAGCATCTGAAGCGCGAAATGGCTTTGCAAGCGGCGTGTTTCGACACGCGGCGCCCCGTGTCGCAATTGCATTGGGGCGGCGGCACGCCCACGTTCCTGTCGCACGACGAAATGGCGGAACTGATGGCCGCAGCGAGCGAACACTTCACATTGCTGCCCGATACTGAAGGCGAATATTCGATCGAAGTCGATCCGAGCGAAGCGTCGCCCGAGACCATTGCACATCTGCGTATGCTCGGCTTCAACCGGCTCAGTCTCGGCGTGCAGGATTTCGATCCGGTGGTGCAGCGGGCGATCAATCGCATTCAGCCGCTCGAGATGACTGCGTCGGTGATGCAAGCCGCGCGTGATACGGGGTTCCACTCGATCGGCGTCGATCTGATTTACGGGCTGCCGCATCAAACGGTCGACAGCTTCAGCCGCACGCTCGACACGATGATCGAACTCGCACCCGATCGTCTTTCGGTGTTCGCGTATGCGCACATGCCACAGCTCTTCAAGATGCAACGGCAGATGGATGAGGCCACGCTGCCCTCTCCCGCCGTGCGCCTTGCGATCCTCCAGCGGGTAGTCGAGCGCTTGACCGACGCGGGCTATGTCTACATCGGCATGGATCACTTCGCGCTGCCCATCGACGAACTCGCGCGCGCACAAGCGCAGCGCACGTTGCATCGGAATTTCCAGGGGTACAGCACGCGAGCGGAATGCGATCTGATCGGCTTCGGCGCGTCGTCGATCGGCAAAGTCGGCGACGTGTACGCGCAGAACATCAAGGACCTGCCAGGCTACGCCGCGGCAATCGATGCGGGCAAGCTCGCGATCACGCGCGGCGCGCGCCTCACTGCGGACGACCGTCTGCGTCGCGATGTGATCACGCAATTGATGTGCAATCTGGAACTACGCTTCGATGAATTCGAAGCGGCCTACGGCATCCGCTTCGCCGATACGTTCGAACCGGAACTGGAGCGCTTGCGCGGCTTCGAGCAGGACGGGCTGGTGTCGGTGAACGACAGCAAGCTCGAAGTACAGATGGCCGGACGCATGCTCGTGCGCAACATCGCGATGGTGTTCGATCACTATCTCGGTCAGCAGACGCTCGAACGTTTTTCACGCACGGTTTGAGGGCTGAGCAGGCGAAGAAGGCGACCGGCTTGCCCGTCGTCGAATTTTCCGCCATAATCTGCGTCTTCGCCGCGAGCCATACTCTGGCGCGTGCGCTGCAAGATCTGCCCAGGTGGTGAAATTGGTAGACGCAGGGGACTCAAAATCCCCCGCCGCAAGGCGTGCCGGTTCGATTCCGGCCCTGGGCACCAAAAGTTGTTCCGGCATAAGCCGCATGCATTCCTAGAAACCCCGTAAAGTCAACGACTTGCGGGGTTTTTTCTTTCCTGGATGATCCGGCTCGACCCGAGTACCGCTGGTGGTATCGGCAACCGCCTCGCAGACGGTGGTCGCATGTATTTCCAGCTCGATAAGTCCGGCGCGAAATACTGGCGGATGAACTACCGGTATCAGATATGCCGGGCGATCATCGGCCGGCATGTCAACAGTCGGCCACGATAAAGCGGCGCAATTGACGCACGAACTCCGCGCGGGCGGCGGCAGGCAGTTGCCGTCCGACGGGAATACGCTGCCAGCCGTCGCAAAGGTAGACGACGCCATCGCTGTCGTCGAGAGACACGGCCAAGCGGCCAGCATTCATCCGATGCATCGTGCGGCGTCCGCGCTCGTGTACTTCGACGATCACGAACGGGGGCGCGAACGTCAGCACCTCGCCGTCCGTCGCGTGCCTGGAGTAGGCGATAAAGGCGATGCCGACGGCCACGGTGCAAAGCATCGAGAAAAACAGCGTGAGCCACGCGCCGAATGCGAATGCCGTTACCACGCCGATCGCGAGGTCGAGCGCCATGAGGAACACGGTCGCGGCGAGCGACTGCCGCGGCGTGAGGGAGCAGTTGCGCTTGATGCGCCACTCGCGGCTCGGCACACCTCCCTCGCCGTCGAAAGAGCCAGGCCCGTACGAACGCCTGAAGTATGCGTACATGATCGAAAGTCCCGCGTCGTGGAGCCATTCGTGACGCCCAATGGGCGTGCCGCGGTTCTCCAGCGTCGCCTGTTGCGTCAAGGTAGCGCGGGCGGGCTGCCCCGATTGCAGCGTCCACGCCGCTTGCAATGTCACCGTTCCGCTCGCATCGGTCTCGGCATCGAGCACCGTGACGACGAGCATCCGATTGTCGGGCGGCTCCGGCGCATCCGGGAAGATGAACACGCCTGGAGGCAGCCGGCTCGTCAGGTCCTGCACAAGCGTGCGCCACATCAGTTGAGCCAGTGGCGCGCCCCACCGGTCGCTTTCGTCGGTCGAAAGCCGGTTCGGCAAAATCTGCGTGACGACTTCAGGCCGATCTTCCGGCTTGGCTTTTCTTTCGTCTCGTCTGGCCGACCATGACTATCTCGACGAGGTGCTCATGTTGTTGCGCGGCGAGCCTTTTCTGCTCTGGAGACCGGTCGATCAACATGGCACCGGACTACGATGGGCCGCCCGCGTCCGCCTTGACCCCGCGGGATGTGTTGCGCTCCAGTCTCATGTACATGTTCGCCGCCACGATACCGAAGACGATGTGAGCGAACAGGCTGGCCCCGTTGCGTGCTTCTGCGAACCACGGAAAAAACCGTGTCATGCCGTAGAAATTAATCAGGTAAACGGCTGCAGCGAAAGCGCCACCCGCCAGTGAAGCCATCCCCATGCTCGAGTCAAGGTTGAATGACGTCATGATCAGACCGAGGATAAGCGCGAATACGATGGCAAGGGCAAAATGCATCACAAAGGCCCCGAGCACGATGCCAATTGAGAATGCTTGCTGCGATTGCAATGCGCCTCGTCCCAGCATGATCGCGGCGACCATGCGTGGGGGCTCCAGCAGACTTGCGCCCGTCATCAGTGCCATCAGGATAACCCCTAACGCCAGGAACACAGCGCCTGCGATGACGCCTGCGAGCACGGCTGCCCGCCAGTCAGGCTGGCCGTGTGTGAAATGATGGGAATCCATGCGAAGTTCCACAATTTCTCTCCCGATTGATTCGGATAATTCATTCTAGTCCTACAGCTCGCGAGACTGATAGCGCCGCATGGCTATCGCCACCCCGACGGACGATCCTCGTTCTGGCGACGACGTGGCGTGATGAACTGCACGTGCAAGAGACCCTTGAGGCACGTCAGTTGTTGGGAGGTAGGAGGGTTGTTCGCAGCAGACCTGTCAGCGGATCGATAATTAATCTTTTAGCTCACAGTGGAGGATCAAATGTCTGCGAAGTCGAAAGCACAACAGATGGCTGCGCAATTACCGCCGAGGCGCTGGAAGATCATTTCGGCGCCCATTGCGCGCTGGAATCCGCCTTAATGGCTGCCTTCGACAACGGCCGCAATCCTATCCGTTCGGTTTACGCGGAAGCGATCGACCAGAACGGCGGCAAAGGAGTAGTGTTACATAGCGGACTGTTCAGAGTGGACGGCACGCAACCCGATCGCGGCACCACGGCATAGTCCCGGCGCGTGCCACCGCATGCACCTCTGTCTCGGCGCGGGTAAGGTGGGGCGGCATAGTCTGCAACCGCTAGTCAACGATGGAAGGAGGACACATGTCACTCATCGTCGCAGCACGCTTTACGACATTCCCCGCCGCTGAAGACGCGGCGCAACGGCTCTTCAATGCCGGTTTCGTCGAGGAGGACGTCACACTGTTTTTCGTCAATCCGATCGGCCAGCACGCACGTTTTCGGCCCGGCGGCGATATCAGCGCCGACACAAACGCGAGGGAGGCGCCGAAGGGTGCCGAGATAGGCATCACGATTGGCGCAGCGGTTGGCGCCGTGGTCGGCGTCGGGATCTTCGCGGCGTTTTCGGCGCCGCTTATCATGTCGCTGGTCGCGGCCGGGGTGAGTGCGTATGTCGGTTCATTGGTCGGCGCGATGATGCGCACGCGTGACGCCTGCGACGAAGAAACCCGTGAATGCGGCGTGCTGGTGGCCGTACACGTGTCGCAGGACAGCCAGTTGGACGCCGCACGGGTGCTGCGCGATGCCGGAGGCGCGGCGATCGAACGCGCGACCGGCCGCTGGCAACAAGGGCGGTGGGCCGACTTCGATCCGCTCAGCCAGCCTGTGCCGCTCAACGAATTCAGTGAGAAGCACGCCTGATTTGAAGGTGTTTTTCGCCGAGATTTTCAGCGAGCCAGGAAACAAAAACGGCCCGGCATTTGTCGGGTCGTTTTGTATTCGGAGCGGTGCGTTCCAGGCACTCGCCTGAGAAACGGTCGGAGAAGGGGTCAGTGGAAGAAGAGTTCCCGCATGCCGAAGGTGTGATCCGCTTCGGCAGCCATCAGCACCATCAGCACCAGCAGGGTCAGGGGCGGTATCAGGATGGCGTACACCAGCGCCAGCCGCTCCCACATCATGTGCATGAAAATCGACACGATCAGCCCGGCCTTGGCGATCATCAACACGACGATCAGCGTCCAACGCAGCAGGCCCTGCACGTGGAAGTAATCCACCATGTACGACATCGTGCTCAGTACGAACAGCAGGGCCCAGATCTTCAGGTAGATGCCGATCGGATGCTGCTGGCCGTGCGCGGCGTCGGGTCGATGGGCGGGATCGGTGTGGTCCATGGTCTGCCTCACCACAAATAGAACAGCGCAAAGATGAACACCCACACGAGGTCGACGAAGTGCCAGTACAAGCCGGCAATCTCGACGATCTGGAAGTTGCCGTGCTCGGTGAACGCCGGCTGCAGGATCTTGCGTGCGATCAGCAGCAGGTAGATCACGCCGCAGGTCACGTGAAAGCCGTGGAACCCGGTGATCATGAAGAAGCACGCGCCAAACTGCGCCGCGCCCATCGGGTTGCCCCAGGGGCGGATACCTTCATGGACGATCAGCTTGGTCCATTCGAAGGCCTGCATCGACACGAAGGTCGCGCCCAGCAGCGCGGTCGCCAGCAACAGTGCGGCGGCGCGCTTTGCGTTGCGGCGGTAGCCAAAGTTGACAGCCATCGCCATGGTGCCGCTGCTGGTGATCAGGGTGAACGTCATGATGGCGATCAGCAGCAAGGGCACATCCACGCCGCCCACAGTGAGCCCGAACACCTTGGAAGGGTCGGGCCACGGCACCGTGCTCGACATGCGCACCGTCATGTAGCCGATCAGGAAGCTGCTGAAGATGAAGGTGTCCGACAGCAGGAAGATCCACATCATCGCCTTGCCCCACGGCACCTTGAAGGCTTCGCGGTCGCCCGACCAGTCCGTGACGATGCCGCGCCAGCCGTCAGGCCCGGCGTCGGTGGGCGTGGTGGCAGCGGATTCGGTGGGGAGCGTGGGCGTGGTCATGGCGCGGCTCCATACAGCGGCCCGCAGATGGCTGCGACGAACTCAGGGGTGATCCACCACATCGCAGCCAGCAGCACGAGCCAGACAGCCAGCAGGAAATGCCAGTAGATAGCGCACAGCACGATGGCGCGCTGGGCCCGGAAGGGGTCTCCTCGCTGGAGACGCGCGATCGTCACCGCCCAGGCCACCAGCCCGCCCAGCACATGCAACCCGTGCAGGCCGGTGAGCAGGTAGAGGAAGCTATTGGAAGGATTGACGGTGACCGTCTGCCCGGCCGCCGACAGCATGCGCCAGGCGGTCAGTTGTCCGATCACGAAAACGGCCGCCAGCACACCGCCGGACACCAGCCACGCCGCGCGGTGCAAGGTCATCTGCCGGGCACGCTGCATGGCAATGCTTGCCAGCACCAGCGCGCCGGTGTTCCACCACAGTAGCAACGGATGCGGGATCGGCTGCCAGTCGGGCTCGCGCATGCGCATTGCATAGGCAAACAGCAGCAGTGAAAACAATGTCGTTGCCACCGCCATGAAGACGATCAGGCCGATGCGGCTCGCATTCGGCAAGACAGGTGGCGCGTCAGGAACGAAGGGGCGGGGCAGTGTGGTCATTCGCGTGCCTCACCGGGTTGAAGCGTCGGGTGGGCCGGTTCAGGCGCCGTCGCAGGCGCAGGCGGCTGGTTTTGCGGGACGAAGTCTTCCTCGTGCCCCGGCGGGCTGTATTCGTACGCCCAGCGGTAGACGACGGGCGGCGCGGCGCCCCAGTTGCCGTGCACTGGCGGCGTTTGCGGCGTCTGCCATTCCAGCGTGGTGGCCCGCCAGGGGTTGCTGTCGGCACGCTTGCCGCGCACCAGGCTCCACGCCAGGTTGTACAAGAACAGCAACTGCGCCGCCCCAACGATCAGCGCAACGACAGTGATGAAGGTGTTGAGCGTCTGCGCCGAAGACGGAATGAAGCTGTAGCCCTCATACGCGTAATACCGCCGCGGCATGCCCAGAATGCCGAGATAGTGCATCGGGAAGTAGATCGCATAGGTGCCGAGGAAGGTAACCCAGAAGTGCACGCGCCCGAGCGTGTCGTTGAGCATGCGGCCCGTCACCTTCGGATACCAGTGGTACATACCGCCAAACACCACAAGGATCGGCGACACGGCCATCACCATATGGAAGTGCGCCACCACGAAGTACGTGTTCGACAGCGGAATGTCCACGCTCACGTTGCCGAGGTAGAGCCCGGTCAGCCCACCCAGGACGAAGGTGCTGATGAAGCCGATGGCAAACAGCATGGGCACGGTCAGGTGGATATCGCCGCGCCACAGCGTCAGCACCCAGTTGTAGACCTTGAGGGCGGTCGGGATGGCGATGATGAGCGTGGTGGTGGCAAAGAAGAAGCCGAAGTACGGATTCATGCCGGCGATGAACATGTGGTGCGCCCAGACCACGAAGCTCAACGCACCGATGATGATGATGGCCCACACCATCATCTTGTGGCCAAAGAGGCTCTTGCGCGCGTGCGTGCTGATGAGGTCCGACACGATGCCAAAGGCCGGCAGCGCGACGATGTAGACCTCCGGATGCCCGAAGAACCAGAACAGGTGCTGGAACAGCAGCGGGCTGCCGCCGGCATGCTTGAGCGTCTGCCCCATCGACACCACGGCCGGTATGAAGAAGCTGGTGCCGAGTGTCTTGTCGAGCAGCATCATCACCGCCGACACGAACAGCGCCGGAAACGCCAGCAGCGCCATGATGGTCGCCACGAAGATGCCCCACACCGTGAGCGGCATGCGCATGAGCGTCATGCCGCGCGTGCGCGCCTGCAGCGTGGTGGTGACGTAATTCAAGCCGCCCATCGTTGTCGCGACGATGAAGATCGCCAGCGACACCAGCATCAACACGATGCCCCATTCCACGCCCGGCGTGCCCGGCAGGATGGCCTGGGGTGGATATAGCGTCCAGCCCGCGCCGGTCGGCCCGCCTGGCACGAAGAAGCTCGCCATCAGCACCAGCACGGCCAGCAGGTAGACCCAGTAGCTCAGCATGTTGAGAAACGGGAACACCATGTCGCGTGCGCCCAGCATCAGCGGGATCAGGTAGTTGCCGAAGCCGCCCAGAAACAGCGCCGTCAGCAGGTAGATCACCATGATCATCCCGTGCATGGTGACGAACTGGTAGTAGTGGTTGGCGTCGATGAAACTGAACTTGCCCGGAAAACCGAGCTGCAACCGCATCAGGTCCGACAACACAAGGCCGACCAGGCCGACGGCGATGGCCGTCAGCGAATACTGCACGGCGATGACCTTGTGGTCCTGGCTCCAGACATAGCGGGTCCAGAAGCTTTGCTGGGCGTGGTTGGTGTGCGCGTAGGGCATTGCGTCTGCTCCGCTAGGGTTTGGCTGCGCTGATGGCGGCCGGGCCGCCTTGCGATTCGATGTAGGTCACCAGCGCGGTCAGCTCCTGCTCGCTCAGGTCGAAGTTCGGCATGATGGGTGCGAAGCCCTTCACGACGCGGGCCTTCGGATCGCGGATGAAGGCGCGCAGATAGGCCTCGTCCACCTTCGCGGTGCTGCCGTCGGCCATCGTTTCGGTCTTGCCGTACAGGCCCTTCCATGTGGGGCCCACGCGCGGACTGCCGTCCACGGTATGGCAGGCGAAGCAGCCCTTGGCCTCTGCGAGCGTCTTGCCCTGATCAGCGAGCGCCTGGGCGCTGCCGCCTGCAGCGGCGGGTGCGGCCTGCACCTTGGCCTGCTGCCGCTGCGCGAACGTGCTCTGCTGCGCCAGCCAGCGCGAGAACGATGCTTCGTCTTCCACCACCACCACGCCGCGCATGTTGGAGTGCCCGATACCGCAAAGCTGCGCGCACAGGATGTCGTAACGCCCTGCCTTGGTCGGCGTGAACCAGAAGGTGGTCACCATGCCGGGCACTATGTTCATGCGCGCACGGAACGGCGGTACGTAGAAGTCGTGCAGCACGTCGCGCGACCGTGTCAGGACCTGGATCGGCCGGTTGAGCGGCAGGTGCACCTCGGGCGTCTCGATCAGGTAGTTGTCACGGCCGTTGGGGTCGCCGGGGTTCAGGCCGAAGGGGTTGTCGTTGCTGATGTAGCGCACGTCCGTCGTGCCCAGCTTGCCACCGGGGCCGGCAAAGCGGAAGCGCCATTGCCATTGCTGGGCGAGCACTTCCATCTGCAGCACGTTGCGCGGCGGCCGTACGAAGTCTGCGTAGACGAAGAGCCCCGGTGCCAGTAACGCTGCCACGCCGACAGTGGTCAGGCCGATCAGCCACCATTCCAGCCGCTTGTTGTGCGGCTCGTAAGCAGCGCGATGACCCCTGCGGTGGCGGTAGCGCACCAGTGCGATCACGATGAACAGGTTGATCGCGACGAAGAGCGCGCCGGTAATGACGAGCGTGATCGTCAGCATGTCGTCCATGCGCACCCAGTTCGAGGCGATCGGCGTGATCCACCAGGGACTGGCAAAGTGAAACCCCACCGCCAATACGATGATCAGGATCAGGGCAATCGCAAGCGACATAGGTCACCTCGCTGCGTGTCACTCGTTGGAGCCGCTAACAAAAAAGGCTCCTGGCGTCGTTGTGCCGCCTTGCCGTACTTCGTACTGCCTGCGCCGGCACTTCTGCCAGGACCGCTTCGCTGAGCGTTGTAAGCGGCCCTAAAACAAAGGTAGTCCTCTCCTCTGCATCGTGCAAGACAGCGCCAGGGGGAAGCGCGCCCCATATACGGATCGCGCGAATGGAGGAGTCACTTGCCGCGATGCAATACAAAACGGCCGCCTCCAGCATTGGTTGCCGAGGCAGCCGTTTCCCAAGGGCGCCGGGTGTTTAGGGTCTGTTCACGTGTGCGACGTGCGTACGACGACTTGCTGCCGGCGCGGATCACATCGCGACATATCCATGTCCTCGCGAATCACAGTGTCGCACTCGAACAGTTACCCGAGACATCCTTGCTGCAAAGCAGCGACGTCGTGCACTCGCTCGAACGCGGCGTGGCGCTCGGCGGTGCGACCGGCGCGCTTCTCGGCCTCGTCGCACTGGTTGTATTTAGACGAGGCCATCGGCGCCCCCTTTGGGTCGAATACGGCCCAATACGCGTCAAGCGGAGTCTCGACATGAGACATATGCAAAAGACAGAATGGCCAGCCAAAAGCACGTGAATGACCTAGTACCCACGCCCGGTGGTATTTTTGGTGGTATCCGTACCGGCAAAATTCCACGAACCCGCTCCAGCAAAGCGATAGCCGGAATTTTTCCATTCCGGCCCTGGCACCAAAAGTTGTTCCGGCATGAGCTGCGGTATTCTGAAAACCCCCGTAAAGTCAACGACTTGCGGGGCTTTTTCTCTCCTGGATGATCTGGCTCGACCCGTGTGCAACTGATGGTATCGGGTGGTATTAGCGCCTCCCGTTCGTCGGATCTGCGCGATAACGATAACTCGTTACATGCCATCGTCCCAGCCCGTTTAACGGCTTCCCGTTCTCCATGAAGAGCGCGGCGATACGCAGATGTCCACGTTCTATCGATATGTCCAGCGACGGTGTGTGACAAAAGTGAGTGGCGTTACCGCGCAAACAACCATCGCAATCCCTATCCATGGTCCGGCCCCCGTCATCTGCGCGAGGTAGGACACCAGTCCGGTCAAGGTCGCACCGGCAAGCGAAACAGTGATGAATCGCCAGACGTTCCGCACACGCAGCGACGACGAAAAACTCCAGAGCGTGTTCACAAGGTACGACCAGCAGGTCGCGCATGCGAACGCGGCCGTATTCGCGAGAAGCTGCGACATACCGACGTGCGATATCAACACGACGGCCACCCCGACATGCAGGGCAGTCGCCGACAGTCCGCAAACACCGAAGCGGATCAGTCTTGTCAACTCGGTGCTGTTTTTCATGCCGGTGTCACTTCGCTGTCAGCACAGCGAGCAGCGACACGCCGCATGGCAACGCGCCATGTGACACCCAGTGACGCTCGGCACTGAAGATCCGATAGAAGAGCATGTTCAGAGCACCGGTCGGCGTGGCATCGCCGCTCGACCGATCGTGCTTGAGCAGACGATCGATAAAACGCACGGCAATCGCCAGCGGAAGCAGCAGCGTGTTGAAGTAAGTCATGCGTTCGATCCGATACCCTGCCTCATCGGCGCACGCCGCGAGCGCCGTTCGACCGTACCGTCTGTGATGATGAAGATAAACGTCGTGCGCGCTCCACAGCCATTGGTACGCCGGCACTGTTACGACGATTTTCCCGCCGGGGGCCAGTACTTCCCGCATGCGCGCAAGCGAGCCAACGTCGTCGGCAATGTGCTCGAGGCAATCGAAAAAACAGATCAGGTCGAAGCGTTCGGAGTCGAAAGGCAGATCATCCGGGCAACGTCCTGCGCGAATATCGAAACGCTCTCCGGTGCTTTTTGCGGTCAGCATCCGCGCTGTCTCGTCCATCTCCATTCCGCTCACACTGCCGAACTCGGCCAGCATTTCCAGGTTGCAGAACGGCCCGCATGCCATGATCAACATGCCCCCGAGCGGCGCGATCCAGAGCGCGGCCAGCCATTCCCGTTCGCCGCGGCTCGGACTGCTGCTGCGCGGCAACGTGCCGATTCCCTATGCGCTCTACGTCGGCGGCGAAATCGTGCAGCTTTACGATCCACTCGTGCATCGCGACGCACCCGAGCAGAGCCAGACGCAGGCGAGCGACCGGCGCTGGCGCATGTGCCGCCGCCCGGTGGTGATCTCAGGCGGCGAGCTGACGCTCGAAGCGCTCGACCTGCGCCATGACGCCACGGCCGGCTTCTACCAGGCGCCACCGCACATGAAAGCAAACATGGGTCTGTATATCGTCGACGATCTTGGACGCCAACGCATCGCGCCTCACGATCTGCTCAACCGCTGGTTGATGCCGCTCGATCGGGGTGTCGATCAGTTCACGCTGCAATCCGGCTCGCGCTTCGTTGCGCCTTTCGACGTATGGCCGGTGTTCTCCACCAATCTCGCGCCAGCCCAATTCGACGACGCATTCCTGCGCCGGCTCGGCTCGAAGCTGTACGTCGGACCCTTATCGGTCGACGACTATCGCGCGGTCTTCAACGCGCGTTGTGCTGCACTCAAGCTCACTGCTACGCAAGCCTCATTCGATTACCTGCTCCACAACCTGCATCTCCCGACCGGCAAACCGTTCCTGGCCTGCTATCCAGGCGATCTGCTCAATCTGGTCTCCGCCACGGCGCACTACCGCGGCACGGCGCGCGAAGTGACGGGGGATGGACTGCGCGAAGCATGGCACAGCTATTTCGGCACCGCGATGGACCACGACAGTACTTACCCACCTACGGCCGACCGGCCGGGCCAACAGTTAGCCGCCGGTTGACCGGCAAGTGTCCAACGACCTACGCAGGAGTATCACCATGAAAAACAGTCGCGCTTTAGTCATGCTGGCCGTCGCCATGCTGGCCGGTCTGGCCGCCGTGGTCTTCGCTTCTCGATGGCTGATACAAACCTCGTCGAACGCGGTTACGCCTATTGCGGTCGCGGCGGGCGACGTCAGCCTCGGCGAGCCGCTCAACGCCAACCTGATCCGCACCGTCAACTGGCCGACAGGAAGTGTGCCGCCGGGTGCATTCACCGATCCGAAATCGCTCGAGGGCCGTGTGGTGCGTACGAGTCTCGGGCGCGGCGAGCCCGTGATCGAGGCGAAGCTCGCACCGATCGGCACCAAAGGCGGCCTCTCCGCCGTCATCGGCGAAGGCAGCCGCGCCATCACGGTCCGCGTCAACGACGTAGTCGGCGTAGCGGGCTTCGCGCTGCCGGGCAACTACGTCGACGTCATCGTGAACACTCAGGAACCGGGCAAGAGCGACGCTCAGCAAAGCATCTCGAAGATCGTGCTGGAAAAGATCCTGGTGCTCGCGGTGGCCCAGCAGGTCAATCGCGACGACACGGCGCCGAAGGTCGTCAACGCGGTCACGCTCGAAGTCACGCCTGACCAGGCGGAAAAACTCGACCTTGCGCGCAGCGTCGGCACGTTGTCGCTGGTGTTGCGCAACCAGGTTGATAAGGCGATGCAGCCGACCGGCGGCGCCACGAAGTTCACGCTGCTCGGCACACCTGCAGCGGTACCGGCCTCGGCACCTGCCGCTTTGCCCGCGCGTCCGGCGCGCGTGCACTACGCCGCACGACCAGCGGCGAAGCGAGATTGCGTGGGCGTGCTCTCGGGTGCGTTGGGCAGTGTCGAATGTTTCTAGGGCGGATGCGGCGGCATCTGCGAAGACGGGCCGCTGCAACTGGCACCACTAAGGCAAATAACGGAAGTCTCGATCGACCGATGTCGAGAAACGGGGGCAGGAAAATGAAAACGAAACTGAGGTTCTCAACCGGTGGTGCGATGCGTAACCGCTCGCTGAGCGGCGTCGTACTCGCCTCGGCGTTGTGCACCGGATTGCTTGTCGCACAAAACGGCTCAGCGCAGGAAGCGCTCGAGAGCCCAGTGCTCGCGAAGGCCCGGCCGAATGCGCCGTTGCCGGTGGGCCGCGCGCCAACGCCGATGATGGTCAGCATGGCACCAATGCCGGCTGGTGGGGCAGCCGGCGCATCCGTGCCAATGCGCGGCCCGAACTGCACTGGAGAGATCCACGAAGAAACCAGCGTCGTCGTGCCGGTCGGCAATCCGACGATCGTGCAAGCCACGCTGGTGTCGCCGCGCACGCTTTACCTCGTCGGCATGGCGGTCGGCACGACCAACATGATCGTTCAGGGACGCAGCGGCGGATGCCAGATTATCGATGTGATCGTCAACATCGACGCCAACGGCTTGCAGCAATCGCTCGGACAACTGTTGCCCGGCGAGCGTGGCATCCGCGTATCGACCGCTGCGGGCAACCTGGTGCTCGGGGGAAGCGTGTCGAGCTCGCCGGCTGCCCAGCAGGCGCTGGAGATCGCGAAGGCCTTTGCGAGCGCACAGCCCACCCAGCAATCGCAGAGCGGAACCGGTGTCCTCGGCAACGGGACTCCCGTGAATCAGCAGAGTTCGAGCACCAGCAAGCCGGCCGAAGTGATCAACATGATGACGGTCGACTCGCCGCAGCAGGTGATGCTCGAAGTCAAAGTCGCCGAGGTGTCGAAGACGCTCATCAACCAGATGGGCGCGGCGCTCAACATTCAGGGTGGCTTCGGCTCATGGAGCGGCGTGCTCGCGAGCAACCTGCTGGCCGGTGTAACGAGCCTCATCTCGGGCAGCAAGGCGAACAACCGCCCGTTAAGCTTCGCCATCGACGCGCAGAAGACGGACGACCTCGTCAAGATCCTCGCCGAACCGAACCTCGTCGCCATCAGCGGCCAGGAGGCTACTTTCCTCGCCGGTGGCAAGATCTTCATTCCAGTGCCGCAGAGCAGCAGCACGGGGGCGACGACCATCACCCTGCAGGAAGAGGAGTTCGGTGTCGGCCTGAAGTTCACGCCGACCGTGCTCGCCAACGGCCGCATCAGCCTGAAGGTCGCACCTGAAGTGTCCGAGCTGTCGCCAACCGGCATCACGCTCAGCGCGACTAACGTGAGCGGTGTGTCGATTCTGCCGCTCATCACGACGCGTCGTGCATCCACGATGGTCCAGATGAACGACGGCGAGTCGTTTGCGATCGGCGGCCTGATGAAGAGCAACGTGACCGGCGCGCTGAAAGCCATTCCCGGCATCGGCGAAGTGCCGGTGCTCGGAGCGCTGGCACGCAGCACGTCATTCCAGCAGGACCTCACGGAACTGGTGTTCATCATCACGCCGCATCTCGTCAAGCCGCTGCAGACCGCCGACCTGCCGCTGCCGACGGACAGCTTCTCGCAACCGAACGAAGCCGACGTCTACGCAACCGGCAACATGGAAGGCCGTCACCCGAAAATGCGTGCCGCGCCTGCCGGCACTGCCCCGGCTGCCTCGCCCATGCCAGCCCCGGCTTCGGTGAGCCCGGCGGCACCGCTGCCCTCGCCCGCACCGGCGCCGCAACCGCCCACCGGGCCCGTTGCGACGGCGTTGCCGCAGCCCGGCCCGCAGGCCGCGACGCCCAGCGCCGACCGGTCGCGCCCCATGCCGGATACGGCGCGTGCACGGCGGCGCCGCTAACGGACACGCCACGATCCGCGGACGCCGAACAGGCGGCCCGCGCCGCCCGTATCGAAAGCGCCGCGGCACGGATCGCCTCCCGCAAGGTTCCGCAAGAAGTCGCGAACGCGGACGCTTCCACCCACGCGATCGAACATTGATGTGATGCCAAGGGGAATCTCATGAAACAAGAACACTTTGCTTTCGCACGCTGGGCCGCGCTCATCGTGCCGGTCTGTGCAGCGCTCGGCGGTTGCATGTCGAGCACGCCGATCTGGGACGCGCATTTTGGCGAGGCGCTCAAAACCGTCACTCAGGCGCAGATCATCGATCCGCACGCGGCAGAACACGCTCAGGCGGCTCAGAGCATGGACGGCAAGTCCGCCGCTTCGGCGATGGACACCTACGACAGATCATTTCAACAACCCCCACCGTCGCCGAACGCGTTTGTCATCGGCATCGGAAGCGGGGGCGGCGGGGCCAGCGGTCAGTAAGAACAATATGCTCGGGGGGCGTCATGCGTAGCGTTAATCAGTCAGGCAGGTGTGGTGCGGCTCGTCGAGGCGAGCGCGGCGCAGTGTCCATCATCGTCGCGTTGTCGCTCGTGGCGCTGATCGGCTTCGTCGGCCTCGCGCTCGATCTCGGCAAGCTGTACGTGACCCGAAGCGAGTTGCAGAACAGCGCCGATGCCTGTGCGCTGGCCGCCGCACGCGATCTCACCGGTGCAACAGTCAATCTGTCTGTCTCCGAGGCGGCCGGCATCACTGCCGGCCACCTCAACTACGCGCTGTTCCAGAGCGGCGCCGTGCAGATGACAACAGACAGCAGCGTGCTGTTCAGCGATTCGCTGAGCAACCCGTTCCTGCCGAAGAGTTCCGTCGCCACCCCGGTGAACATCAAGTACGCAAAATGCACAACGTCCAAGGCGAACATTGCAAACTGGTTCATCCAGGTGCTTGGCGCGTTCAGCGGCACGAGCGTAGCCAATGCAACCGTTTCCGCTACGGCCGTTGCAACCGTCGGTGCCGCGCAAACCACCTGTGCGATTCCGGCGTTCATCTGCAAGGCCGGAACGGAGACTACGCCGCCGACCGCAGGCGAGACGTATACGGTCGGGCAGTGGATCGCGTCGAAAACCGGCGCCTCTCCAGCATACGGACCAGGCAACTTCGGCTGGGCCGCCCTCGACGGCAGCAACAGTGCCAATTCGATCAAGAATGAATTGACTGGAAATTTTTGTTCCTTGCCCGCCACCGGCGCGAACATCGGCTCGACAGGCAACATGGTCGCCGACTCAGGCGCCTGGAATACACGCTTTGGTATCTACGGCACCTCGTTCAAGGGACCTGCCGACGGCCAGCCCGATTTCACCGGATACGCTTACACCGCAACAACGTGGACCGCGCAGAGCAACGCATATAGCGACTTCGTCAACGAGCGCAAAACGTTTCAGCCCTATCAGGGCGACAAGGTCACCGGCTCCAACACCAAAGGCACGTACAGCGCCAGCAACTACCCGCTCGGCGCCGACCGGCGTCTCGCACTCGCCCCCGAACTGGATTGCGGCGTGCTGGCGAGCAGCCACCAGGCTCCGGTCATTTCCTGGGATTGCGTGCTGATGCTCGACCCGATGGACTCCGGCGGGACGGCCGGCCCGGTCCATCTGGAGTACCGCGGTTCGTCGTCGGCGCCGGGAAGCCCGTGTGCAACGCAGGGTGTGCCTGGTTCCGGCAGTTCGGTCGGGCGGCAAGTACCAGTATTGCTGCAATAGGGGACTGTCATGAACAAACGCTCTACCCGTCCAGCACGCATGCGCGGTGTCGCCGCGGTGGAATTCGCCATCGTGCTGATTCCGCTCGTGATGCTCGTCGCCGGCGTGGCCGAATTTGGCCACGCAATTTACCAGTACGAAGCGCTCACGAAAGCCACGCGCGATGCCGCGCGCTATCTGTCCACCTACCTGCCGAGCGATAGCGCCTACCCGCTCGCGCAGGCCCAGTGTCTCGCCGTCTATGGCAGTACGACCTGCGCGGCGCCGGGCAGCGGTACGGAGCTCGTAACCGGTTTGACGACCTCGATGGTGATCGTGTGCGACAGCGCGCACACGACCAGTTGCGCCGATGCCTCCGACCCGGCGCAGTTCACCAACGTCCCGACCTATGACAACAACAACGGAACCGGGCCTTCGAACGCAGCCGGCAGCATCAATCTTGTCGAAGTCAAGATCAAGGGGTATCCGTACTCTCCGATCCTGAACTACTTCAATCTGTCTACGCTGAAGTTCGGCAACATCGTCACCGTGATGAGGCAAGTGTCATGAACCCGAGCCCCGTTTCCCGGCCACTTCGGCTACGCGCACAACGCGGTGCTGCCGCCGTGGAGTTCGCGCTGGTCGCAGGCATCTTGTGCACCTTGCTGATCGGCGTTTGCGAACTGAGCCGTGCGCTTTTTTACTGGAACACCGCGAGTGAAGCGGTGCGCCTCGGCGCACGTACCGCCACGGTCTGCGATGCCGATGCCACGGTGATCAAAAGCAGGATCACAAACCTGCTGCCGTTGCTCGCCACGTCCAACGTGAGCGTTACGTACACACCCTCTGGTTGCGACTCCGACGCCGCCACTGCACGCAGCACGTGCACGTTAGTCACCGTCAGCGTGACCAACGTCAGCGTGAAAACCATGATTCCGTTCGTGCCCCTCACGCTCAAGATGCCACCGCTCACCACCACCCTGCCGCGCGAAAGTCTCGCGACGTCGACAGGCGGCACCGTCTGTCAATAACACAACATATCCAGGCAGCCACGACCATGATCAACATTCTCATCACTTCGGAAAACGCCGCACGGTTGTCCCAGATCGTGAGTCTGATCGGCGAATGCGGCAACTATCGCACCACCCGCGTGGCCGGCAGACCGTCGTCGCTAGTAGAGCGCGGCGATAGCCTCGACGCCTTCGACGTGCTGATCGTCGACGCTTCGTCGCTCGAAACCGCCGAGCTTCCGGTTGTCGGCAAACTGTGCCAACGGCGCCCGCAGGTCACATCGATCCTGCTGATGCCCGATGCGTCGCCACAGACGCTGATCGAAGCCATGCGCGCCGGCTTTCGCGACGTGCTCGGCTGGCCGCTCAACAAGGCTTCGCTCGGTGAAGCGCTGTCGCGCATCGAGAGCCAGTTGGTGCAAAAAAATGGCGCGCACGAAACGCAGATCGTTTCGTTCCTGTCCTGCAAGGGCGGAGCGGGAACCAGCTTCATCGCCAGCAACGTGGCTCATGCGATCTCGGATAGCCAGCAAAAACGTGTGCTGCTGATCGACCTCAGTCAGCTCTTCGGGGACGCAGCCTTTCTCGTCACCGACGAAAAACCACCCTCGACCTTGCCGCAGATGTGTGCGCAGGTAGAGCGGATGGACGCAGCCTTCTTCGACGCGTGCCTCGTGCACGCGAGCGACACGTTCCACATACTCGCCGGCGCCGGCGACCCTATCAAAGCGTCGGAGATCAAGGAGGAAAGGCTCGAATGGATTCTAGGCGTCGCCGTTCCGCGTTACGACGTGGTGATTTTCGATCTCGGCCAGTCCATCAATCCGCTCTCCATCCTGGCGCTCGATCGCAGCAACCAGATCCATCTCGTCTTGCAGGCGAGCATGCCGCATGTACGCGCAGGCCGGCGTCTGCAGGAGATTCTGGCGTCGCTCGCTTATCCGGCTGACCGTACCCGGCTGCTTCTGAACCGGTACACGCGCCATGGGGAACGCGCACGGGCCGCGCTGGAGGAAGTTCTCGGCATGCGGCCCTATCAGGTCATCCCGGAAGACACCGAGACCGTGTCGGAATCCGTGAATCACGGCGTGCCGATCACGAAGATGAGCCGCAATAACACCGTGTCGCGCAGTCTGCTTGCACTCGCAAACAACATCGTCAGCCTGTCGGCGGGACCCGAGGGGGTGCGCGTGAAGGGCGAGCCGCTGCTCACCCGCTTCTTCGGACGCAGCCCGGCACCGAAGCTCAAGGCTATGTAATACACCCCAGGAGACCATCATGTCGCTGCGTGAACAGATTTCCGCTCAACGCGTGCAGCCGTTCGGCGAACGCGAAAACGCACAGTACTCGCCGAACCAAATGGCGCGGAGTGCTTACCAGAAACTGAAACGGGAAATACATCAGTGCGTGCTCGAGCGAGTCGAACTGGAACGTCTGGCGCGAATGCCTTCCGAGCAGATCCGTCACGAAATCGGCGGGCTCATTACGCGCATTCTCGAAGAAGAGAAAGCGCCGGCCAACGATCTCGAACGCCGGCAGCTGGTGATCGACGTCCATGACGAGATGTTCGGGTTCGGTCCTCTGGAAAGCCTGCTGCGCGATCCGACGATATCCGACATTCTGGTCAACACATACAAGCACACCTACGTCGAACGCAAAGGCCGGCTCGAACTGACCGACGTGACGTTCTACGATGACGCGCACCTCATGAAGGTGATCGAGAAGATCGTGTCGCGCGTCGGACGGCGGATCGATGAATCGAGCCCGATGGTCGACGCCCGTCTTCCAGATGGCTCACGGGTCAATGCAATCATTCCGCCATCCGCGGTCGACGGACCGCTGCTCTCGATCCGGCGCTTCGCGGTCAATCCGCTGCAAGTCTCCGACCTGGTCCAGTTGCAGAGCCTCACGCCGCCGATGGCGGAAGTACTCGAAGCGCTGGCGCGCGCGAAGGTGAACATCCTGGTGTCGGGAGGGACCGGCAGCGGCAAGACGACGCTGCTCAATGTCCTGTCCGGCTTCATACCGGACGATGAGCGCATTGTGACGATCGAAGACGCGGCGGAACTGCAAATGCGGCAGCAGCACGTGCTGCGACTCGAAACGCGGCCGCCCAACATCGAAGGGCGCGGCGAGATCACGCAGCGCACGCTGGTGCGCAATGCCCTGCGGATGCGGCCTGATCGCATCATCCTCGGTGAGGTGCGCGGCGCCGAGGCGCTCGACATGCTCAACGCGATGAACACCGGTCACGAAGGATCGCTCGCCACCATCCACGCGAATACCCCGCGCGATGCACTGACTCGCCTCGAAAACATGATCAACCTCGGGGGCCTGTCGCTGCCGACGAAAACCATGCGCCAGCAAGTTTCATCGGCCATCTCGGTCGTGATCCAGGCTGCCCGGCTGACTGACGGCAAACGCAAGATCGTTAGCATTCAGGAGATCACCGGCATGGAGGACGACATCATCAACATGCAGGAAATCTTCACGTTCAAGCGAACCGGCATGGACGAGAACGGCAACGTGCGCGGGCGGTTTTGCGCGACCGGCGTGCGGCCCAAATTCGCCGAGCGCTTGCAGGCGTTCGGCATTGCATTGCCTGACGCTATCTACGATCCCGGACGGCATTTCGAAACCACGTGATCCGGCTGACCCGATCCGCTCATTGACTCTCTGCGGTCTCAGGAGACACGCATGACCCCGATCTTTTATGCATTCGCCATCCTGCTGTTCCTCGCTGTCGTGCTCGCGCTCGAGGGCGGTTACCAGTGGTGGAACAATCGTCACGGCCCTGCCGCCCGCCGGATCGAATCGCGTATCCGCGCACTATCCGCCGGCGGCCAGGTTCATAAGGAACGCTTGACGATCCTGAAGCAGCGCATGTTGAGTGAGTCGGCACTGCTCGACAAGCTGCTGATGCAACTGCCTCGCATCCAGACGCTCGACTTGTGGATCCAGCAATCCGGGCTCAAGTGGTCGATTGCGCGGTTGATCGGTACGACTTTCGTTCTGCCTGCCACCGTGCTCGCTCTCGCCACGCTCACGCCCGTACCGACGACGATCGCCGCGCTCGGCGCCTTGTCCGCATCAGTGCTGCCGTTCCTCCATGTGAGCCGGCGGCGTAGCAAGCGGCTGCGCCAACTTGAACGCCAGTTGCCTGACGTCGCCGACATGATTAGCCGCGCGCTACGCGCAGGACATGCGTTCTCTAGCGCAATCGGCATGGTCGGCACCGAATTCGCCGAGCCGATGGGGGGTGAATTCCGCATCACCTTCGACGAAATCAACTACGGCGTCTCACTGAACGAGGCCTTGATGAATCTCGCGACGCGCGTGCCGATCCGCGATCTGCGTTACTTCGTGATCGCCGTCCTCATTCAGCGGGAGACGGGCGGCAATCTCGCGGAGATACTGGACAGCATTGCAACGCTGATCCGCGAACGTATGAAGCTGTTCGACAAGATCCGCGTGCTGTCTGCCGAGGGCAAGTTGTCGGCGTGGATACTTGGCCTGCTGCCCTTTGTCACCGCGGGGTTCATGATGGTCCTTAACCCCACGTTCCTCGAAGTGCTGTGGCAGGACCCGGCCGGCCTCAAGGTCGTCGAGACAGTGGTGTTCTCCATGTTATGCGGCGTGCTGTGGATGCGGCGCATCGTGAAAATTCGCGTCTGATTGCACTTTTCGCACACGCGCCGCAGATCAGGAAATTAAGGAGCTGTCATGCAAACGCTCGACTCAATGCATATGCTGTTGCTGGTCGGCCTTTTCGCCGTGGTGTTCGGCGCGGTATTCGCCGCAATGCTGCTATTCTCGCCGCGCGATATGCGTCGGCGTATCGAACAGGCAGGCGGGACCACCCTCCCCATGTCCGACCCCGGCACCATGCCGTCAGGCTCGGCATGGCTCGAAAAGCTCGCCGAGATTTCGCAGCCGATTTCGAAACTGTCGATCCCGACTGAGGGCTGGGAAAACTCGGCACTACGCGTGCAAATGATGAATGCGGGTTGGCGCACGCAGGGGGCCGCCGCACTCTATTTCGCCGCGAAAACGCTGCTCGCGCTCGCGCTGCCGCTGATTGCACTTACGTGGCTGGCCAATACCTCGCTCGCGACGCAGCAGTACGTGTTGCTGTCCCTGCTCGCCCTGCTCGGCGCGATCGGCTACTACCTGCCGAATTTCGTGCTGACGCGCCGCATTGCATGGCGCAAGCGGGCAATTTTCGAAGATTTTCCCGACGCGCTCGACCTGCTAACAGTGTGCGTCGAAGCGGGCCTCAGCCTCGACGCGGCGTTGATGAAAGTGGCGGGAGAAATCGAACTGCGCAGCCCGGTGGTCGCCAGCGAACTCCAACTGATGCTGCTCGAAATGCGCTCCGGGTTTGCCAAGGAGAAGGCGTTACGCAATCTTGCTTTGCGCACCGGTGTCGAGGATGTCGATTCCTTTTGCGCAATGCTGGTTCAGGCCGAACGTTTCGGCACCAGCATCGGCGCCTCGTTGCGCGTGCTTTCGGACACGCTGCGCTCACGCCGCCGGACGCGCGCCGAAGAACAGGCATCGAAAATCGCGCTGAAACTACTATTTCCGCTCATTTTCTGCATCTTTCCTGCCCTTCTCACCGTCCTGCTGGGGCCGGCGTTTATCCACATCTACCGGGTTCTCCTCCCCACTTTGAGTGGCGGCTAGCAGGTGGTCGAGCGAGTTGCACTGCCAGGGAAACACGAGACGGCACTGCGCGCGTCGGTCATCGGCGACGCGTTTCGAATCTTATTTCCTCGGTATAAGTGCGCATTTGTCCACCGGCGAGTCGGGACGTTATCCCTGTATAGAAGTTTTGCGTACCGCGCTGTAGCCGCAGCATCAAGATTCTTTGTTTGCGGCGTCCGCAGCGAGTAGCATCGAAGCGACGGACGTCGTTGCGCTGCCGATTTTCAGGCGGGCAATGAAATAAGAAAGACGGCAAGGGGGAATATCATGCCAAAATCACCTGACCAATTCCAAACGAGTGCCTGCGTGACGGCCGACTCAACGCAGTCCACGCCCTCGCCCCAGTCGGACACCCTGCGGCGTGTGATCTGCGTTGCTCGCGCACCTAACAACGCGCTCCTCGCGGAGATGCGCTCAGCCGGCTGGGAAGTCGTCGTGGCGAAAACCGCCGCCGGCGCCGAGGCTGCGACGAAAAAATCAGGCGTCGCCGCCGGTCTCATCGATTTCGACGGTTTCACGCCGCGCGACTTTCCTACCCTCAAGGCATGTCTGAGCCAGACTGCGATCGGCTGGGTGGCAATCGCTGCTGAAGGCCAAACGGCAAGCAAGGCGGTTCGCGAACTGATTCGCAATTTTTGTTTCGACTACGTCACGCTGCCGCTGCCTCCCGAGTGGATTTCGCATGCGCTCGGGCACGCGCGAGGCATGGCGGCATTGGATTACGTCGATACGGCCGCCGATACCCTGCTCACGGATGACAGTACGATGGTGGGCACCTGCGAAGCCATGCAGCAGCTTTACAGCACCATCCGCAAGTTCGCCAATACGAACGCCAGCGTGTTCATCTCCGGCCAATCAGGTACCGGAAAAGAACTCACCGCCCTCGCGATTCACAGATGCTCGCCGCGCCGCAAAGCGCCTTTCGTTGCGATCAATTGCGGCGCGATTCCGCATCATCTTTTGCAGTCTGAACTGTTCGGCTATGAGCGTGGCGCGTTCACAGGCGCGGACGGGCGCAGGATTGGCCGCATCGAGTCGGCGAACGGGGGCACCCTGTTTCTCGATGAAATCGGCGACATGCCGTTCGAAGCCCAGGCGGGCCTGCTGCGCTTTCTGCAGGAAGGCAAAATTGAACGGCTCGGTGGCAACGAATCGATTCCCGTCGACATACGCATCATCTCAGCGACCCACGTCGACCTCGAAGCCGCGATACTCGCTGGCCGCTTCCGCACCGACCTGTTCCATCGCCTGTGCGTGCTGCGCATCAACGAACCGCCGCTGAGCGCACGCGGCAAGGACATCGAAATCCTCGCGCACTACGTCCTGCAGAAGTACAAGACCGATAGCACCCACAAGATTCACGGCTTCACGCCATCGGCCATCGACGCCATGTGCAGCTACCACTGGCCGGGGAACGTGCGCGAGTTGATCAATCGCGTGCGCCATGCGCTGGTCATGGCCGAAGGCAGGCTGCTGACACCCCGTGATCTCGACCTCGAATCGCAGCCGGCCGGAGAAAGGATGACGCTCGACCGTATACGCGAACAAGCCGAGCGCAGTGCGATCGAAACCGCTTTGCTAAGCCACGATCACCGGCCGGGAGAAACGGCGACGGCCCTCGGAATTTCGCGCGCCACGCTATATCGGCGAATGGTCGCGTACGGAATATACGTCGCGGAAGATACGGCTTTGGACGATACGGATGAGGAACTGAATGGGGATGTATCCACCTGATTTGCGACTTTCCGATCTCGTCAAAATAGTCACCCGGGTTGTCGTACGGCGGTTGCGCAATAGCGAGTGACGATAAATGTGGCTGGTACTCGACCTCTTGATCCGCACACATGCCATGCCATGTCATTTCCGCGATCTGTCGACGCGGCTGATCAGCTTAGGCAATAATTGCCCAAGCAATATGTGACGCTCCGCCGGATATTGAAGCGCTTCTCGACATTGGGCGGTCCGACGCCAACGGCGCCGGCGCCCAATATCTGCCTTACCGCCCTGCCACCTGCGCGCCGCCATGCATTGATGCACGCCGGCGCTTGAACACGTAGCCGAGCCACATCACGACCAGCCACGCGGGCACGAGCCATACCGAAACCGACAGGCCCGGCGTCATGGCCAGAATCACGAGAATCAGCGCCATGAAAGCGAGGCAGATCCAGTTACTGACCGGGAACCAGAACGACTTGAACACGAGCGTCTCGCCCGCCGCCACCATCGCCTTGCGTGACTTCAGATGCGTCAGGCTGATCAGCGCCCAGTTCAGCACCAGCGCGGCCACCACCAGCGACATCAGCAGGCCGAGCGCTTCGGCCGGAATCAGATAGTTGACGATCACGCAGGTGAACGTGGCGAGCGCCGACAAACCAATCGCCATATAGGGCACGCCGCGCCGGTCGACCTTCATCAGCGCACGCGGCGCATTGCCCTGTTCCGCGAGACCGTAGAGCATGCGGCTATTCGCATACACGCCGCTGTTGTACACCGACAGCGCCGCGGTCAGCACCACCACGTTGAGGATGTTCGCGGTCAGCGTCGAGCCGATCTGCGAGAAGATCATCACGAACGGGCTGCCACCGGCCGCGACCTGATTCCACGGATACAACGAAAGCAGCACCGCCAGCGAGCAGATGTAGAAAATCAGAATCCGGTAGATCACCTGATTCACGGCTTTCGGAATGCTCTTTTGCGGATCGGCCGCTTCAGCGGCCGTAATGCCGATCAGCTCAAGCCCGCCGAACGAAAACATGATGACCGCGAGCATCATGAACAGGCCATGAAAACCGTGCGGGAAAAAGCCGCCGTCGGCCCAGAGATTGGTGATCGACGCTTGCGGACCGCCATGGCCGCTGATCAGCAGATAGCCGCCGAACAGGATCATGCCGATCACCGCCACCACCTTGATGATCGCAAACCAGAATTCGGTTTCGCCGTACGCTTTGACGTTGGCGAGATTGATCGCGTTGATGACGGCGAAGCACACCAGCGCCGATACCCACGTGGGCACGCCCGGCCACCAGTAATGCACGTAGGTGCCGACCGCGGTCAGCTCGGCCATGCTCACGAGCACGTACAGCACCCAGTAGTTCCAGCCGGACAGAAAACCGGGAAAATCACCCCAATACTTGTACGCGAAGTGGCTGAACGAACCGGCAACCGGTTCCTGCGCGACCATTTCGCCGAGCTGGCGCATGATCATGAAGGCGATGATGCCGCCGATCGCGTAGCCGAGAATCATCGACGGACCGGCGGCCTTCAACACGCTGGCGGAGCCGAGAAACAGGCCCGTGCCGATCGCCCCGCCCAGCGCGATCAACTGGATGTGACGATTCTTAAGCCCGCGCTTCAGGCCATCTTGCTGCTGTGCACTATTCAAAATTGCGCCCCAGTGTATGGATATCGATCGCCCGATCAGACTTATGGTCTGCCCGGGCAGAACCTGAAATTTTACCGCGGCCGATATTCCCTAAATACTGGGAGCAACCCGTGCTTGGTTCTGCGCCGCACTTAACGGCGAGGATAGTGATTGTCACTGGCGTGGGGCTTCTGTATGTTGCCCTAGTCGAGGTTTCTGCCTTCGGAGATTCAATATGTTGCCCAAACGTCTGCTTTGCGCCGCTGCTTTGTGTCTCTGCTTCGCTGCGGCGAGTGCCCTCGCGCAAACCGCGGCGCCCACGGCAGAACCCGCCGCCGAACCGGCCGACATGCCTGGCATGGAGTCGAGCGCACCGGAAGCACCGGAGCCGCCACCGCCGCCCGCCGCACCGGCCGTAGTACCCGCGACGCCTGCCGCCACCGCCCCCACGCCCTCAGCACCCGCTGCGCCAACGGCGAGTGCCGCCAAACCTCGCGCAGCGCCGATGACCGGCCCCGTACGCAACGTCGTGCTGGTTCATGGCGCGTTCGTCGACGGGTCGAGCTGGAACGGTGTGGTCGCGAAATTGCAGCAGAAGGGTTATCACGTGAGTTCGGTGCAGAATCCGCTCACGTCGCTCGCCGACGATGTCGCCGCCACCCGTCGTGTTCTCGCGCGCCAGAATGGTCCGACCATCCTCGTAGGACATTCGTGGGGCGGTGTCGTAATCACCGAGGCGGGCGCGAACGCGCCGAACGTCGCCGGTCTCGTCTATGTGGCGGCGATCGCACCGGACCTGCACGAATCTACGATGGACCTGATGAAGCGCGCGGCGCCGGCGCCGGCGGGTCAAGCCATCACCGCGGATTCCACAGGCTTTCTTTGGCTCGACCGCAGCAAATATCACGCCGACTTCGCCGCCGACGTGCCCGAGAATCTGACGCGCGTGCTCTCCGCCGCGCAACAGCCAATCTCGGCCAGGGCCTTCAGCGAAACGGTCAGTCAGGTCGCGTGGCGCGAAAAGCCTTCGTGGTACATCGTGACGACGAGAGACCGTGCGATATCGCCCGAAGTCGAACAGTTCATGGCCAACCGGATGGGCGCGAAGATCGTGCCGATCTCATCGAGCCATCTCGTGCCGGTGTCGCATGCGGGCGCGGTTGCGGATGTGATCGATCGCGCAGCGCGGGAGTTGAGCCGGCAGCAGTAGGCTGTCGCCGGTCACGCCCTCGGTCACACTGCTCAGCGCAGCATGAACGACATCGCCGACAGACAGTTCAGCATGCGCACCACATGTTCCGCCGACTCCGCGCCAAAGCGCAACGTGACAGCGTCGATACGCGTGAGCGTCGGCCATTGGCAGAACAGATCGGCAAGCGCGCTGGTTTGCACACGCAACTCGCATTCGACGGGCTTCGCGGCAGCGCGCGTGGCTTGCGGCGCATGCCCGTTGTCGATGTAGTGCCGCACCACTTCGCGCGCGGCAGTTTCGATCGCGTCGCGAGCGCTTGCCGGTGTTTGCGTGACGCCGCTCGCGTGCCCCGTCGCGCTCTTGGTGACCACGAAACGCGCGCCGGGAAAACGCGGCGCGGTTTCCTCGGCGAATACATCGTCGCCGGATAAAAGCGCTACCTGTGCGCCATATTCTTCCGCCAGCGCGCCGTACAATCCCGCCTCGCCGACTTCGACGCCGTTTAGCGAAACACGCGCGAACGCAGAGCTGTTGATCGTGTGCGCGAGAATGCCGTGCGTTTGCGACCTCGCGTGGTAGCCGATCATGAACACCAGCGCCGCGCCGTATTCAAGGCCGGCCATCATGCCAAGCGTGCGCGGTTTGCCGAGCACGATCTGTGCACGCCCATCGAGCAGATCGGGCAGCAGGTTGCGAAAGCCGCCATGCGAATCGTTGACCCACACGTGCGTCGCGCCGCCCGCGAATGCACCTTCGATTGCAGCGTTGGCTTCGAGCGTCATCCAGCGGCGCGCGGCTTCGTATTCACCGTTGCCCGCGCGCGTTTGTTCAGGATGGAACACACCGGCCACGCCTTCGATGTCGACGGAAATCAGGACTTTCATCAGGAAGATTACTTGAGAAGTTGAGCGAGGTCGGATACGGCGTCGTGCAGCGACAGGCGACGATGTCCGTCGCGGCCCGTCACCGACGTGGCGCTCCATAGTGCATCCATGATCGCTTGCTCGACGCTGTCCGCGCAGGCACGGAATAGCGGATCGAGGCGTGCGTCGGCGAGCACGGGTGGCAAGGCGACAAAGTCGGATTCGTGCGGCACGGTGTAGGCCGTTGAAAACGCCAACGCGATGTCGCCGCTGCCGTGGCCGTACACCGAACCGGTTCGTGCGAGACCGGCCGCGGCGCGCAATGACAGACGCTTGAGTTGACGCGCGTCGAGCGGCGCGTCGGTGGCGACGATCATGATGATCGAGCCTTGTTCGGGTTTTGAGGAGGTTGCTGAGGCCGTGGAGGTGGCTGATGCGGCCGCGCGTTCGGCGAGCACGCGACCGAGCGGCGCGCCGTCGATCGTCAACATCGGCAGGCGACCAAAGTTCGCCAGCACCAGCGCGCCGACCGTATAAGTCTGCCCTGCTACGTCAACAACACGCGACGCATTGCCGATCCCACCTTTCAGATCGAAGCAGGACATACCTCGGCCTGCGCCGACCGAACCGCTTGCAACGTCGACGCTTGCCGCCTCATACGCGTCGTTGTAATGCCGTTCGCTTACCGCCAAAGCCTGAATATCGTTCAGGTATCCATCATTACATTCGAACACCAGCGGATTGACCGTCGACCATTCGCGTCCGATTTTCGGATTGGCTTGAATAGCCGCGCGAATCTGCGCTTGTGCGACAGCAGCAACGCCAAAGGTATTGGTCAACGCAATGGGGCTCTCCAACACGCCGAGCTCCTCAACCTGCACGAGCCCGATGCTTTTCCCAAACCCGTTGATCACAGAAGCCGCAGCAGGCACCTTGCTCACAAAAGGATCGCCACGATGCGGACGAATCACGGTCACGCCGGTTTGCACAGCGCCTTCATCCAGCGTGCAATGTCCGACCGTCACGCCTCCTACATCGGCAATCGTTCCACGTGGGCCGCTCGGTAACACGCCGATATGCGGTGCGCTTTCACCTGCCGTTTCAGTCAAACTCATGGCCGGTCGAGCTTCGGATCGAGTGCATCGCGCAAACCGTCGCCGAGCAGATTGAATGCCAGCACGGTGAGGAAAATCGCCAGACTCGGAAACAGCGCGATATGCGGCGCGGTGACCATATCCGCACGCGCTTCGTTGAGCATCGCGCCCCACTCCGGCATCGGCGGTTGCGCGCCGAGTCCGAGAAACGACAGGCTCGCCGCCGTGATGATCGACGTACCGATCCGCATCGTGAAGTACACCACGATCGACGAAATCGTCCCCGGCAGAATATGCCGCACGATGATGGTCCAGTCCGATGCGCCGATACTGCGCGCCGCTTCGATATAGGTGAGTTGTTTGAGCATCAGCGTATTGCCGCGCACGAGCCGCGCAAACGCTGGGATGCTGAAAATCGCCACCGCGCAGATCACATTGATCATGCCGTTGCCGAGGATTGCGACCACACCGATCGCCAGCAGAATGCCGGGAAAGGCAAACAGCACATCGGCAACGCGCATCGTGATGCGGTCCCACCAGCCTTCGTAGTAACCGGCCAGCAAACCGAAGAACGTACCGATCACCGCGCCGATCGCCACCGACAGAAAACCGGCCTCGAGCGAAATACGCGAACCGGCCAGAATGCGGCTGAAAATATCGCGGCCCAGCGAATCGACGCCGAACCAGTGCGCGGCCGAAGGGCCCGCGTTCAACGCGTCGTAGTCGAAGAAATTCTCCGGATCGTACGGCACGATATGCGGCGCGAGAATCGCAACCGCAACCAGCAGCAGCACGAAAATGCCGGCGCCGAGCGCCACATGCTGCTTACGGAATTTGCGCCAGAATTCACTCCACGGTGTGCGGATCGCGTTTTCTACGAGGGCGGACTTGGCCGCATTCGCCTCGGTGACTGAGATGCTCATGCGGGCCTCACTTGAAACGGATGGTCGGGTTGATGACGGCGTACAGCACGTCCACCACCAGGTTGATGATGATGAACTCAAGCGAGAACAGCAGCACTTCCGCTTGAATCACCGGATAGTCGCGCATCGCCACGGCGTCCACCAGCAGGCGTCCGAGCCCCGGCCAGTTGAACACCACTTCGACCACGATCGAGCCGCCCAGAAGAAAGCCGAATTGCAGCCCCATCATCGTGATGACAGGAATCATCGCGTTGCGCAGGCAGTGTTTGACGATCACGAGCCATTCGGGCACACCCTTGGCGCGTGCGGTACGCACGAAATCTTCATTCATCACCTCGACGAACGAAGCACGCGTGAAGCGCGCCATCACCGCCGCCACCGCCGCGCCGAGCGTGAGCGACGGCAGCACGTAGCTCTTCCACGACCCATCGCCGACGATCGGCAGCCAGCCGAGCTTCACCGAAAAGATCTCCATCAGCAGCATGCCGAGCGCGAACGCGGGAAACGAAATACCCGACACCGCCAGCGTCATGCCAAGCCGGTCCGGCCAGCGATTACGCCACACCGCCGAGACGATACCGATTCCCATGCCGAGCACCACCGCCCACACCATGCTCGCGAGCGTAAGCAACAACGTCGGCATGAAGCGCTCGCCGATTTCCTGGCTGACCGGCCGCTTGCTGCGCGTGGACGTGCCGAAGTCGCCGTGCGCGATCTTCACGAAGAAGTTGGCGAATTGCTGCGGCATCGGCTTGTCGAGGCCGAGATCGGCACGCACCAGCGCAACGGTCGCCTCATCCGCTTCGGGACCGGCCGCGAGGCGCGCCGGATCACCGGGCAACAGATGCACGAACAGGAACACCAGCACGGCGACGATGAAGAGCGTCGGCAGCAGGCCAAAGATACGTTTGACGAGGAAGTTCAGCATGAAACCCAATCCGGCAATGATGCGGGCAACGATAGATCTTTCAGCGCAGTATGCGACCGTCCGGCCCGTGCGTTCGCGAAGAACACACAGCGCCGAACGGTCAGCTCATCACTTGATCGCGATCTCGTCGAAGTTGAACGAACCGTCCGGCGCGACATAGGCGCCCGACAAACGCTTGCTGCGCGCGTACACAACCTTCTCCTTGACGAGGAAGATCCACGGCGCGTCGGCCCAGATGCGTTTTTGCGCGTCGGTGTAGAGCGTGGCCTTCTGCGTGCGGTCGGTGGTTTCGAGCGCCTGCTTCAGATCGGTATCGACCGTGTCGTTCTTGTAGTACGCGGTGTTGACCATCTTCGGCGGGAACGAGACCGACCCGAGCAGCGGCGTGATCGCCCAGTCCGCTTCGCCCGTCGACGACGACCAGCCCGCGTAGTACATCCGCACCGGGGCGGTCGCCGGATCCTGGGCGCTTTCCACCTTGGCGACGCGTTGACCCGCTTCGAGCGCTTCAACCTGTGCCTTGATGCCGACTTGCGCCAGTTGCTGCTGCACGAACTGAATCACCTTCTGCGCGGTCGAGTAGTTATACGCGGACCACAGTGTCGTTTCGAAACCGTTCGGATAACCCGCGTCCTTCAGCAACTCACGCGCCTTCGCCGGATCGTACGGCCAGGGGCCGAGCTTCGTCGCGTACTCGACGCCTTGCGGCACCACGCCCTCAGCCGGCGTCGCGTACCCGGCAAACGCGACCTTGATCAACGCATCCTTATTGACCGCGTAGTTCAGCGCTTCACGCACCTTCGGATTGTCGAACGGCTTCTGGTTGACGTTCATGCTGATATAGCGCTGGATGATCGACGGCGAAGCAATCAGATCGACCTTCGGGCTCGACTGCAATTGCGCCGCCTGTTCGAACGGCACCTGGAACGCGAAGTCCGCTTCACCGGTGCGCATCAACGCAGCACGCGTGTTGTTGTCGACCACCGGTTTCCAGTCGATCGCATCGACCTTCGGGTAACCCTTCTTCCAGTAGCCCGCGAACTTCTTCACGGTCAGGTCGCCGGCCGGGTCCCACTTCACCAGTTCGAACGGACCTGTACCGACCGGATGGAAGGCGATGTCCTTGCCGTACTTCTTCAGCGCATCAGGCGAAATCATCACCGCCGACGGATGCGCCAGCACGTTGACGAACGCCGAGAACGGCGCCTTCAGGGTGATCTTCACCGTGTACGGATCGACCACTTCGGTCTTCTCGATACGGTTGAACATGTTGTAGCGCTTGAGCTTGTTCGCCGGATCGGTCACGCGGTCGAAGTTCGCTTTCACTGCCGCGGCGTTGAAGTCGGTACCGTCCTGGAACTTCACGCCGTGACGCAGCTTGAACGTGTAGACCTTGGCATCCGGACTCGCTTCGTAGCTGTCTGCCAGCACGTTGACCAGCTTCATGTCCTTGTCGAAACCGAACAGACCTTGATAGAACGACTTGGCGACGGCCTGCGACAGCGTGTCGTTAGCATCGTACGGATCGAGTGTCGTGAAGGTCGACGCAACGGCCATCACGGCCGTCGTATCGGCGTGCGCCACACTGCCCGCGAGCATCGCGAACACCACCGCGCCGCCGCTGATCAGCGCGCGCAAACGAAACGGAGAAGACGGGACCAGCAGGTTCATGAGGTTGGCTCCAGGCTGCGAATTGAAACAGGGTTATGTGCTGCGAGAGAAAATGGTTTCGCTTCAGGTTTAGCGAGCGGTTCAGGTCTGCGCACGGGTATGCGGCGTCTATCCCGTCTATCTAGTAAGCCCCGCCGACCCGATGCTGAGCCACGAAATGGTCTGGTCCGACCGCAATCAGCGGCGCCACGCTCGGTTCGTCGTTCAGCGCGCGGATCGGGCTTGGAATCTCATCGGCGGCGAGCATGCGTTTCGCGTGACGGCGCGCCGGATCGGCGACCGGCACCGCCCCCATCAGCTTCTTCGTGTACGGGTGCTGCGGCGCTTCGAACACCGCGCGGCGCGGACCGATCTCGACGATCTGGCCGAGATACATCACCGCCACGCGATGGCTGACACGCTCCACCACCGCCATGTCATGCGAAATGAACAGATACGCAACGCCGAGTTCGCGCTGCAGATCGAGCATCAGGTTGACGATCTGCGCCTGCACGGAGACGTCCAGCGCCGAGACGGATTCGTCGGCGATGACGACTTTCGGATTCAATGCCAGCGCACGCGCAATCGCAATGCGTTGCCGTTGTCCGCCCGAAAATTCGTGCGGATAGCGGCCTGCGGCCTCGCGTGGCAGGCCGACCTTTTCGAGCAGCCACGCAACGCGTGCCTGGGCTTCCGCGCCTTGAGCGACGCCGTGCACAAGCAGCGGCTCCATGATCGAGAAGCCGACCGTCAAGCGCGGATTCAGCGAAGCAAACGGGTCCTGGAAAATGAACTGGATATTTCGGCGCAGCGCTTGCAACGCAGGGCCTGTAAGCGAGCTGATTTCCTTGCCGTCGAATTCGATCGAGCCGCTCTGGCTTTCGACGAGGCGCAGCAATGAACGGCCGGTCGTCGATTTACCGCAACCTGATTCGCCGACCAGCGCGAGCGTTTCACCCGGGCGCAGATCGAAGCTGACTTTCTCGACCGCATGCACGCGGCCCGTCAAACGCCCGAACACACCGCTCTTGACCGGAAAGCGCGTGACCAGATCGCGCACGCGCAGAATCGGCGGCGTGCTGTCGTGGACCAGCGGTTGGTTTTCTTGTGCGACGGCGGCTGCGGGACGAACGGCTTCGTCGGTGCCGGTGAGCGCCGCCTGCTCGACGGTCAGAATCGGAAACTTGGCGGGCTGATCGGTGCCCTGCATTGCGCCAAGGCGCGGGACCGCCGCAAGCAATGCCTTCGTATAAGGATGCGACGGCGCGGCGAACAGCGTATCCGAGGCTCCCTCTTCCACTTTCTCGCCGCGATACATCACCAGCACGCGATCGGCCACCTCGGCCACCACACCCATGTCGTGCGTGATGAAGATCACGCCCATGTTCATCTCGTCTTGCAGGCCGCGAATCAATTGCAGGATCTGCGCCTGGATCGTGACGTCGAGCGCCGTGGTCGGCTCGTCGGCGATCAACAGTGCGGGCTTACACGACAGCGCCATCGCGATCATCACGCGTTGGCGCATACCGCCGGATAGCTGATGCGGAAAACGTGCGGCCACCCGGCGCGCTTCCGGAATGCGCACGAGTTCGAGCAGACGCAGCGTTTCGGCATGCGCGGCAGAACGGCTCTTCCCTTGATGCAAGGCAATCGCTTCGCTAATCTGATCACCCACCGTGAACACCGGATTCAGCGAGGTCATCGGTTCCTGGAAGATCATCGCGATGTCGGCGCCGCGAATCGAACGCATCGTGCCGGACGACGCTTTCGCGAGGTCGAGCACGCTGCCGTCGCGGCGCCGGAAAGCGATGCTGCCGCCGGCAAGGCGCCCACCGCCATGCTCGATCAGCCGCATCAGGGCGAGCGATGTCACCGATTTTCCCGAACCCGATTCGCCGACGATCGCCAGCGTCTCGCCACGCTCGACCGTCAGCGAGAGATTGCGCACCGCGTTGACGGTCTTGTCGCCGCTGCGGAATGCGACCGACAGATCGTCGACCGCAAGCACGCGTTGCGGCGGCAAGGTTTCGATAAGCGGACGAGCGGTGTGCGATGAAGTCGGCACGATGGTTCCTTTGGATTCGAACGCGGCTAGCGGTGGTTCAAACGAAAACTTAAGCGGCAACTCAAGCGGCAGTTCAAGCGACGACGCAGCAAGACCGCATCAGCGATAGATCGCCGTCACCGGCGTCTCGCCGATTCGCGCGAAACCGCGATACATGCCCTCGGTGTTGAACGGCAGCGTGACGTTGCCGCGTGCATCGACGGCGACCAGACCGCCGCGTCCTTCGATCTTCGGCAAACGGTTCATCACCACGTCGTGCGCTGCTTCTTCGAGCGAGACGTTGCGGTACGCCATCTGCGCCGCGACGTCGTAGGCAGCCACCATGCGCATGAACATCTCGCCGGAACCAGTGGTCGAGACCGCGCAGGTTGCGTCGTCCGCGTAACAGCCCGCACCGATCAGCGGCGTATCGCCGACCCGGCCCACCTGCTTGTTGGTGACACCGCCAGTCGATGTCGCGGCCGCCACGTGGCCATGCTGGTCGAGCGCGACCGCGCCGACGGTGCCGAACTTGCGATTTGGATCAATCGGCTCATGCGGCGTGGGATCGTCGTCGCTCGACGATGGCGCGGAGGCCAGCGTCGCGCCGTCGTGATCGAGCATTGCGCGCTGTTGACCGCGTGCGAGTTGCCATTGGCGATAGCGCGCTTCGGTGTGGAAATACTCAGGCTCGACGAATTCGAGCCCTTGCGCGGCCGCGAAGGCTTCGGCGCCTTCGCCCGTAAACAACACGTGTTCGCTGCGTTCGAGTACGCGGCGTGCCGCCAGAATCGGATTGCGTACGCGCGTCACGCAGCAGATCGCGCCGGCGTCGAGCGTGCTGCCATCCATGATGGCTGCGTCGAGTTCATGCGTGCCGGCCGCTGTGTAGACCGCGCCGCGGCCCGCGTTGAAGAGCGGACAGTCTTCGAGCAAACGCACGGCTTCGCTGACGGCATCGAGCGCGCTGCCGCCGTCGGCGAGCACGCGCTGTCCGGCGCTCAGCACAGCGTGCAAGGCAGCGTGATAGTCGGCTTCGGCGCTGGCCGACATCGACGCGCGCAGGATCGTGCCTGCCCCGCCGTGAATGGCAATGACTGCGTTGGTGTTCATTTTTTGGCTTTGGTAGTGCGGGTGGTGCGGGTAGAAACGCGCGCGGGTTGATCAACAGTGCTGGCGACAGCCGCTTGCGGATCTGTGAGCCACGGCAGCACGAATTCGGTGACTTCGGCGGCAGCCTTCACCGAGCGTTTCGCCCGGTAGGCGACCGCGTCGCACAGCGCTTCAATAACGGCCAGCACGGCTGAATCGGCATTGGCCGCGAGCCGCCGTTCGGAGCGGATATAGAGCGAGAGATCGGCGAATTGCGCGAGCGGCGAGCGCGGGCTGTCGGTCAGCGCAAGCACACGTGCCCCGCGACTTGCCGCGCGCCGCGCGAGTTCGATCGTGTCTTCGACGTAACGCGGAAACGCGATCCCGATCACCAGATCGCCTTCATTCGAGGAGAACAGACGCCGCGCGGCATGCGACGGTCCGCCGACGAACGCGAGCGACTGCACGTTGTCGTGATACGGCATCAGGCCGTGCTCCATCAGGCCCGCGAGGAACGCACTTGAACCGGCGCCGAGCACGAAGACGCGACGCGCGGAAATGATCGCTTCTACGGCGGCCTCGGCGGCGGCGCTATCGATCGCGGAACGCGTGGATTGCAGATTGGTAGCGGCCTGTTCGAGCGACGCGTCAATCAGATCGTCGCCGGAAGCAAGCGATTCCTGCGCGCTACGCAGCCGCTCGACCGGCGCGAGCGTCGCTTCGAAACCGCGAACGAGCGCTTCCCGAAACTGCGGATAACCGTCGAAGCCGAGCGCGCGGGCGAAGCGATTCGCCGTCGCCACCGACGCACCGACCACGCTCGCCAGTTCGTCGATCCGCATGGTCGCCGCGCGGAACAGATTCGCCAGCACGTATTCGCCCATGCGCCGATGGATCGGCGTGAGAGTTGGCATCGCCGCGGCGATGCGCGCGGCGATGGCCTGCTCGGCGGGGTTCGAAGCGACGGACGAGTGATGGATCATGCGAGCAAGGCGGCCTGGTAACTGTCCTCAAAGAGGACTTCCTTCGGGATGTAAGCAAAATGCATGAAAGTATATTTACATAGAAATCTCGCTGAAAAAAATTCATTTTCATTTTCGAGGGTTTTCACGGACGCCCACAGGCACGTCGGCATGCAACGCGGCCATCCGATGAAAACCAGTTTTCATTGCGCGACTGCTGCGCCCTCCGGAATGTGCGCGAGCCGCGCCGCCGGCGACATGACGATGATCAGCGCCTGCACGAAGAAGGCCGCCGCAGCCGCAACCAGACACGCGTCCATCCCCCAGCGCGCGCTGATCGCCGCGCCAAGCAACGCGCCCAACGGCCGCGCGCCATAGGTCGCGGTGCTGTTGAGCGCCGAGACGCGGCCCATCATCCGTTCAGGCGTGATCGCCTGACGCAGCGTGGTCGAGCCGACCACCCACAGAATCGGTCCGGCGCCGAGCAGGAAGAAGCTCAGCATCGCGAGCCAGAACGACGGCGTGACGATCGTCGCCACCATCACGAGCGAAGCAAGCAAACCGCACGACGGTCCGATGATCAGCACACGGCCGAACGCGAGACGCCGCGCAATGGCCGGTGCGGCGAGCGCGCCGCACACCATGCCGACGCCGTACGCGCCGAGCGTCACGCCGACCATCGAAGCGCTCAAGCCCAACCGATGCACGGCATACGGCACATATACCGCCTGCAGCACGAAAAAACCGAGGTTGAAGAAGATCGCGGTGGCCAGCATCGGACGCAGTAGCGCGTCGCGCAGCACGAAGCGCGTACCGTCACGCAGTTCCAGCAGGAAGTGACGCTGGGGAGCAGCCGCTCGCGGCGGTTCGCGCAGCCCCGCGAGCAATGCGACGGCCAGCGCCGATAGCCCGGCCGCGCAGCCATACGCCCATCCCGCGCCGACCCAGCCGACCAGCAGTCCGCCGAGCGCCGGTCCCGCCGAATACGCGACGCTACGCGCCAGTTCGAGCCGGCCGTTGGCCTGGGCGTACGCCTCGCGCGGCACAATCGAGGGCACCAGCGAAGGCGCCGCAACGTTATATGCAACCGTACCGGTCGCGGCAATGAAGCCGAGCGCGGCGAGCAGCGGCAAGCTCAGCGCATGCGTCATCAGGAGCAACAGCACGCACAACATCGCGATCACGCGCACGCTTTCGGCGAGCGTCATCAACGTGCGGCGCGAGCGGCGGTCGGCCCATACGCCGAGCGGAATCGACAACAACAGGAACGGCAACGTCTGTGCGGTTTGCAGCAGACCGGTCTCGCGTGCGCCGGCGCCAAGCGCGAACACGGCGACGAGCGGCGCGGCGGCAAGGCTGATCTGCTCAGCCGATTGCGCGACCAGATTCGACCATGCGAGCCGCTGGAATGCGGCCGGCAAGCGAATCGCGGATGAAGACGACGAAGAGGAAGCGGCGTGCATCGATGAACTCCTGCGACGGGATGTGGGAGACCATCGTGGTCGCTATGGCGCAGCGCGGCGCTCCGCTTCTTGCGGTGTTATTCTTCGCTCGCCATGAATCTCGAAAGCATCCTCTTCACACAAGGTTTCGGCTCGCGCCGCCAATGCCGGGCACTGATCGGCGACGGCCGCGTGAGCATAGGCGGCTCAGTCTGCGCCGATGCCGACGCCGATTTCCCAACCGATGACAGCACGTTCTGCTTCAGCGTGGACGGGGTCGTCTGGCCGTATCGCGAGCACGCCTATCTGTTGCTGAACAAACCTGCCGGCTATGAATGTTCACGCGATCCGCAGCATCATCTGAGCGTGTTCAGCCTGCTGCCGCCGCAGTTCGCCGAACGCGGCGTGCAGTGCGTGGGCCGCCTCGATCAGGACACGACCGGCCTCCTGCTGCTCTCCGACGACGGCAAGTTCGTGCACATGTTCACGTCGCCCAAACGCAAAGTGCCGAAGCTGTACATTGCGACTACTCGCCATCCCATCGACGATGCCCAGTTGCGTGCCTTGCGCGACGGCGTCTTGCTGCACGGCGAGCCCAAGCCGATCATCGCCGTCGACGTAGAGGCGCGCGGTGAGCACGCGCTGGCCCTCACCGTGATGGAAGGCAAATATCACCAGGTCAAGCGGATGATCGCGGCTGCGGGCAACCGTTGCGAAGCGCTGCATCGCGAGCGGATCGGCGGACTCGCATTGCCCGCGACGCTCGCGGAAGGCGCGTGGCAATGGCTCGATGAAACCGACCTCGGATCTTTACGGAGCGGGTAAACAGGTAGGTCCCCTTTAGAGCCTTGATGCGTCAGGAGAATGGTGTGCGCCCCCGCACACAAGCCCCGGCGGACACCTGATTGCACGCTGCATCGCAGCATGCTCTTGCTTACAACTCGCCCTATACTCGTTTAAACAAAGACTACAAAGAGTTCAAGGAGGGGCGCCATGGTCATCCACGACACCATCGCGATTTCGTATGTGATGATCGCTTTCGTGTGCCTCGGCCTGGTTCTGATTGGCGGACTGCTGGTCATGATGCGGCTGCGGCATAAATATCATCCGAACCTGATCGGCGCGCTAATCGGCGCAATGCTGTGTTTCCTGTTGCTGGAGGCATTGCCGGCGCTGACGTAAACCAACGGGGGCGCGCGCGGCTGGCGCAGAGGCCGGCGCGCGCGGAGTATCGCCGGGAGATGCACGGCCCGGCGGTTTGTTGTTCGCGGCTGAACGCGTTGAGACCCATCGCCTGATCGCGTGTTTTCTCAGCCGCGCGCTTTTGCTTCGGCATGTGGCACAGTGGCGCTCCGTTCGGGCCGCATGCGCAGAAAATCCTCGACGCTTGGATACTGCAAGCGCACACGCAACTCCTCTTTGAGGCGCCGGTTCACGAGCCGCCTCGATTCGCGCATGAAGGACAGCAAGGTCGGCTCGATCTGCTGCTCCGCCTCCGCGCGCGTGATGCGAGGCGCGCGCTCGAGACCGAACGCATCGGCCACTGCATCGAAGTACTCTCCCATTTTCAGCGACGTATCGTCGGACGCGTGAATCACGCGCCCCGGCCGCCCGCGTGTGGCGAGACGCACGAGGATCGCGGCCAGATCGTCGGCATGGATATGGTTGGTGTAGACGTCGTCTGCGTCGACCAAGGCGGGCGTGCGCTTTTCCAGCCGCGCGAGCGGCAGACGGTTGCTCGCATAGATGCCCGGAATCCGCGCGATGCTGGCAGCGACCACGCCTCGCGCGGTGGCGCGCCGCAATTGCCGCTCGGCCGACACGCGGCGTTTGGCACGCGCATTGGCCGGCTGCGACGCGCGCGTCTCGTCGACCCACGCGCCGCCGCAATCGCCGTAGACGCCTGTCGTGCTCGCGTACACCAGCCTCACAGGCACGTGCGGCGCGGCGGTCCAGCGCACCCTGTCGGGTACAATATTGGCTGCTTCAGATTCCGCCCATGAGGCACTCATGTTGCGCAACCCGCGGCGCAGCCGCCCGACCGGCGCCACCGTGCCGCGCGCGGCACGCATCGCCCGATCACGGCGCGCGCTCAGCGTAGCGAGCAAGGCCCGGGTGCGGCGGTCGTCATCGCCGGTCTTTTGCGGTGGCGCGAGATGCAGCACCGTCGGCGCGAGGCCGGCGAGCCGTTTCAGGCTGCGCCGTGCGTCGAGGTCGCCGACCAGCGGCGTGACGCCGGCGGCGCGCAATTCGGCGCTGCGTTCAGTGTGGCTGGTGAGCGCGAAGACATGTGTGCGTGGCCGCAACAGGGGCACGCAGCGCATGCCGACATCACCGCAGCCAACAATCAACACGCGCGGCCGGCGTAAATTTCGTGTCGCTTTCATGGTGGACGAATTGTAGCCGTCAAGCGCGGCAGGTACCGCACAGTTGTACAGCGGGTCCGATAACGATTACCGACTTTTCGATTTCGAACACTCTATGGCATTTAACGTCACGCTCCGGCAAAGCGGCCGGCAGTTTCAGGTGGAACAGGACGAACCGGTCCTGATCGCGGCCTTGCGCCAGGGCATTGGTCTGCCGTACGGCTGCAAGAACGGCGCCTGCGGCTCATGCAAAGGCACCGTGGTCAGCGGTCAGATCGAACAGCGTCAGCATTCGTCATCGGCTTTGTCGAACGACGAAAAGACGCGCGGCATGGCCCTCTTCTGCTGCGCGACGGCATGCTCCGATCTCGAAGTGGATATCCGCGAAGTGGCCGGCGTGGGCGACGTGCAGGTCAAGAAACTGCCGTGCCGCGTGAACGCGATCGAGCGCAAGGCCGACGACGTCGTCGTGCTGAAGCTGCAATTGCCCGCTAACGAGCGTCTGCAATATCTGGCCGGCCAGTACCTTGAATTCATCCTGAAAGACGGCAAACGCCGCAGCTATTCGATGGCGAACGCGCCGCACACCGAAGGCCCGATCGAATTGCACATCCGTCATATGCCGGGCGGCGCATTCACGGACCACGTATTCAACACGATAAAGGAGCGCGACATCCTGCGCTTCGAAGCCCCGCTCGGCACCTTCTTCCTGCGTGAAGACTCGGACAAGCCGATCGTGCTGCTGGCCTCGGGCACGGGCTTCGCGCCGCTGAAGGCGATCGTCGAACATGCGGTGTTCAAAAACCTGAACCGGCCCATGACGCTTTATTGGGGCGCGCGCCGCAAGAAGGACCTGTACCTGCTCGAGATCGCCGAGCAATGGGCTCGCGAGATTCCGAACTTCAAGTTCGTGCCGGTGCTGTCGGAACCGGACGCGGGCGATGCTTGGACGGGTCGCGTCGGCTTCGTGCATCGCGCGGTGATCGAGGACCTGCCGGACCTGTCGCCGTACCAGGTGTACGCGTGCGGCGCACCGGTGATGGTCGAGTCGGCACAGCGCGATTTCACCCAGCATCATGGGCTGCCGGAAGACGAGTTCTACGCGGATTCCTTCACGAGCGCGGCGGATCTGGCGAACGCGGTTTGAGGCGATGAACGGGTTGATCGTCATCAGATCAACCCGTTCATCAAAACGAAACAGGCACGCTGGCAGACTTGCATAAATCCGCGTTGACGCGAATTTGTGCAAATTCATGGTTTACACCAGCGCTTTCCTTGTCGTATTCTTTCGCGCATGAACCGCATCCAGTCCGAACTCCGACGTCGCCGCTCGCCGCTCCCTTAGGGGCGCCGCTGGCTTCGTCACGGATTCGCGCCGCACAAAGGCGCAAGCAGTTCGAATCATGAAAGCCACGGCATGCCGTGGCTTTTTTGTTTGCTTTTTTTGTTTTCACCGGCCGCTGCTTCATTTGAGGCCAGCCGCTCACTCACCCTTCACCCCGCTGTCTGGAGCTTGCCGTCATGAATTTCAATGAGTACCCGATCGAGTCGCTGATGTACATCACGAACCGGCCCGAAATCGTTTTCACGCACGGCAAGGGCTCGTGGCTCTACGACAATAACGGCAAGCGATATCTGGACTTCATCCAGGGCTGGGCGGTCAACAGCCTCGGTCATTGCAACGACGGCATGATCGAAGCGCTGAACACGCAATCGAAGCTGCTGCTGAATCCGTCGCCGGCCTTCTACAACGAGCCGATGGCGAAGCTCGCCGGATTGCTCACCCAGCATAGCTGTTTCGACAAGGTGTTCTTCGCGAACAGCGGCGCCGAAGCGAACGAAGGCGCAATCAAGCTCGCGCGCAAGTGGGGTAAGAAGTTCAAGGACGGCGCGTTCGAAATCATCACGTTCGATCACAGCTTCCACGGCCGCACGCTCGCCACCATGTCGGCAAGTGGCAAACCGGGCTGGGACACGATCTACGCACCGCAAGTGCCGGGCTTCCCGAAAGCGGATCTGAACGACATCGCGTCGGTTGAAAAGCTGATCAATGCGAAGACCGTCGCGGTGATGCTGGAACCGATTCAGGGCGAAGGCGGCGTGATTCCCGCCACACGCGAATTTATGCAGCAACTGCGCGCGCTGACTAAAAAGCACAACCTGCTCCTGATCGTCGACGAAGTGCAAAGCGGTTGTGGCCGTGCCGGCACCCTATTCGCCTACGAGTTGTCGGGCATCGAGCCGGACATCATGACGCTCGGCAAGGGCATCGGCGGCGGTGTGCCGCTCGCGGCGCTGCTGGCGAAGGCCGACATTGCTGTGTTCGAAGCCGGCGATCAGGGCGGTACGTACAACGGCAATCCGCTGATGACCGCGGTCGGTTACTCGGTGATCTCGCAACTGACGGCGCCGGGTTTCCTCGAAGACGTGCGTGCGCGCGGCGAATATCTGCGCGCGAAGCTGCTCGAACTGTCGGAAGAACGCGGTTTCGAAGGCGAACGCGGTGAAGGTCTGCTGCGCGCCCTGCTGCTCGGCAAGGACATCGGCAACCAGATCGTCGAGAAGGCGCGCGTGATGCAACCCGACGGCCTGCTGCTGAACGCGGCGCGTCCGAACCTGCTGCGTTTCATGCCGGCGCTGAACGTCACGAACGAAGAAATCGACCAGATGATGGCGATGCTGCGTTCAATTCTCGACACGCTGTAATCACACAGGAAAGCGCGTATGACGACGAGCGCAACGCTATCGATCCGCCGCTTCGACGCGAGCGACACCGATGCCGTGGTCGCGCTGTGGCAGGAAGCGTTCCCCGAGTATCGGGACGTGACAAGGCCGCAACGCAATCCGCATCTGTCGATCGCCAACAAGCTGGCGACGCAACCGGAACTGTTCTTTGTCGCGGTGTTCGGCGAGCGTATCGTCGGCACGGTGATGGGCGGCTACGACGGGCACCGAGGCTGGCTGTATTCGCTTGCGGTAGATGAATCGTTGCGTCGTCACGGCATCGGCACGCGGCTGGTCGCACATGTCGAAAACGCGTTGACCGAACGTGGATGCCCGAAGCTGAATTTGCAGGTGCTGTCCGCGAAGGCCGATGTGCGCGCGTTCTATGAAGCGCTCGGTTATCGCGCGGATGCCGTGATCAGTCTCGGCAAACGATTGGGCGAACTGGCGGAAACGCCGGCGGCTTAAGCGCAGGCAATCGCCTGAATTGAGAAAGGCCGCATGCGCGATTGAAGCGCATGCGGCCTTTTTTACGGCTGAGGCAAACTTAGTCCGGCTTATTCACCCAGCTTATTCACCCAGATAAGCCGCCCGCACCTTCGGATCATCCAGCATCTGCTTCGCGTCACCCGACATCGTCACCAGACCCGAGTCCATCACGTAGCCGCGGTTCGCCGCCTGCAACGCGAGACGCGCGTTCTGCTCAACCAGCAGCACCGTCATGCCTTCAGCCGAGATCGCCCGCACCACTTCGAAGATCTTCTCGACCATGATCGGCGACAGACCCATCGACGGCTCATCCAGCAACAACAGCTTCGGTTTGCTGATGATCGCGCGCGCCATCGCCAGCATCTGCTGTTCGCCGCCCGAGAGCGTGCCCGCGTATTGCGTCGCCCGTTCCTTCAGCCGCGGGAAAAAGCCGAACATGCGATCGACGTCTGCCTTGATGGCGTCGGTATCGTTGCGCAGATACGCACCCATCTGCATGTTCTCGACGATCGACATGCGCGAGAAAATTCCGCGGCCTTCCGGCACCATCGCGAGACCGCGCTTGAGCAGTTCGTGCGCCGGAATGCCCTTGATCGACTCACCCATGTACTCGATGTCGCCTGCCGAGTACGGCTTAAGACCCGTGATCGCCTTCATCGTCGTGGTCTTGCCCGCGCCGTTCGCGCCGATCAGCGTGACCAGTTCGCCCTGCGCAACTTCGAGATCGATACCCTTGACTGCCTGGATGCCGCCGTAATTGACCTGCAGGCCCTTGATTTTCAACATTGCCGTTGCCATTAGTGGACCCCCGCACCCAGATAAGCTTCGATCACCTTCGGATCCTTCTGCACATCTGAAGGCAGACCTTGTGCAATCACCTTGCCGTAGTCGAGCACCGTCATCTGGTTGCACAGACCCATCACCAGTTTCACGTCGTGCTCGATCAGCAGAATCGTCTTGCCGTCGCTGCGGATCTTGTCGAGCAGCTTGGTCAGCTCGACCTTTTCCGTTGCGTTCATGCCGGCAGCCGGTTCGTCCAGTGCGAGCAGCTTCGGATCCGTTGCCAGTGCGCGGGCGATTTCCAGACGGCGCTGGTGACCGTATGACAGATTGCGCGACGTGTAGTCCGCATACTGCGCAATGCCGACGTATTCCAGCAGTTCGACTGCGCGTTCCTTGATCTCGCGCTCTTCCTTGCGCTCGGCCGGCGTCTGGAACACCGCGCCGATCAGGCCATGCTTCGTGCGCACGTGGCGGCCGACCATCACGTTTTCCAGCGCGGTCATGCCGCCGAACAAACGGATGTTCTGGAACGTACGCGCAATACCCGCCTTCGCCACCTGATAGACGGCGGTCGGCGTGTATTCCGTGCCGTTGAGCTTGAACTCGCCCGAATCCGGCGTGTACAGACCCGTGATCACGTTGAAGAAGGTCGTTTTGCCGGCACCGTTCGGGCCGATCAGGCCATAAATCTGGCCCGCCTTGATTTGCAGGCCAACGTCGGACAGTGCCTGCAGGCCGCCGAAGCGCTTGTTGACGCCCTTAACCGACAGGCGGATCTGATCGCTGCCGACGCCGTTGTTTACGTTATCGCTCATATGATTTCTCCCTGCGGGCCTCAGGCGCGCACCGGCTTCTTGCCAGCGCGCTTCGCCAGTTTCGCAATCTTGTCTTCGTGCTTCGGCGACGGCCACAGGCCTTCCGAGCGGTACAGCATGATCACGACCATCGCGAGGCCGTACAGCAACTGACGGATCACTTCGGTATCGACGATTTCATGGCCGAAGATCATGTTCTGCAACGGACCCATGGTCGAGCGCAGGAATTCCGGGAACACGGCGAGCAGCACCGCACCGAGAATCACGCCAGGGATGTGGCCCATACCGCCGAGCACCACGCACGCCAGCACCACGACCGATTCCCAGAACGTGAACGATTCCGGCGACACGAAGCCCTGGAACGAACCGAACATCGCGCCCGACAGGCCGCCGAACGACGCGCCCATTGCAAAGGCCAGCAGCTTCACGTTACGGGTGTTGATACCCATCGCCTTGGCGGCGATTTCGTCTTCGCGGATCGCGGCCCATGCACGGCCGATACGCGAGTGCTGCAAACGCGTACAGGTCCAGATCACGAACAGCGCGCACAGCACGAACAGGTAGTAATACATGTACACCGACGGGAACGAAAACCCGAGGAACGTGTGTGTCTGCGCGAGGCTGAAGCCGCCTGCCGACACCGGAGCGATGCCGGTGATCCCCTTCGGCCCGTTCGTGATGTTGACCGGACGGTCGAGGTTGTTAATGAAGATCCGCACAATCTCCCCGAAGCCCAGTGTCACGATCGCGAGGTAGTCGCCACGCAGACGCAAGGTCGGCGCGCCGAGCAGGACGCCGAAGGTCGCGGCGAGCCCCATCGCAATCGGCACGATGATCCAGATCGGCGTATGCAGGCCGCCCGGGAACAGGTGCGCGATCCACTCGAACTGCGAGGTCAGGTGGGGCGAACTCAGCAGCGCCGCGGTGTACGCGCCGATCGCGTAGAACGCGATGTAGCCCAAGTCCAGCAGGCCGGCGAAGCCGACCACCACATTGAGACCCAGCGCCAGCATCACGTACAGCATCGCGAAGTCGAGCACGCGGACCCAGTAGTTGCCGCCAGCGGCACCGATGATCATCGGCGCCGCGATCACGAAGATCGCGGTGATGATGCCGACGGTCAGCGTCTTCGTCAGGTTCTTTTCAGGGATGAGCGTCGTGGACGGCTCGATCGGTTGAATTGATGTCATGTCTGTCTACTCCTTATGCTCGATCCGCAACACGTTCGCCCAGCAGGCCCGACGGACGGAACACCAGCACGATGATCAGCACGATGAATGCGAACACGTCCTGGTAGTTACTGCCGAACACACCGCCCGTAAGGTTGCCGATGTAGCCGGCGCCCAACTGTTCGATCAGGCCGAGCAGCACGCCGCCCACCATGGCCCCGCCGAGATTGCCGATCCCGCCCAGCACCGCCGCGGTAAAGGCCTTCAGACCCGGGATGAAGCCCATATAGAAGTGTGCGTTGCCGTATTCGGACGCGATCATCACGCCGGCCAGAGCGGCCAGCGCCGAGCCGATCATGAAGGTCGCCGAAATCACGAAATTCGGGTTCACGCCCATCAGGCTGGCGACACCCGGGTTCTCAGCGATCGCACGCATCGCGCGGCCCAGCTTGGTCTTGTGAACCAGCAACAGCAGACCGCCCATCACGAGGAACGCCACGACCATGATCACGATTTCGGTCATCGAGATCACGGCGCCAGGCGTCGTGTCGGTGGCCTTGATCACGTTGATCGGGTCGGTGGGCAACAGCTGCGGGAACGGCAGCGGGTTGCGCGACCAGATCATCATCGCGAGGGTTTGCAGCAGGATCGACACGCCGATCGCGGTGATCAGCGGGGCGAGACGCGGTGCTTTACGCAACGGCCGGTAGGCCACGCGCTCGATCGTGTAGCCGACCAGCGAGCAAACCACTGCCGCGATGATCAACGCGATGATGAGCGTCGGCACGTTGCCGAGGCCGGGGAAGTGGTTCTGAAGCACGCCTATGGCCGAGAGCGCAACCATCGCGCCCACCATCAACACATCGCCATGCGCGAAGTTGATGATGCCCAAGATGCCGTAAACCATCGTATAGCCCAGTGCGATGATGGCGTAAACGCTGCCAAGCACCAGCCCGTTGAGGACCTGCTGGATGAAGATATCCATTTAATGCTCCTTAGCCCGTGCGACTGGATTCGCGTTCTTCATCAGCCGGTGGGCGGTGATGCGGTACGCCAATCTCAACGGCACTGCGGGTACTGATGTAAAAGACCGGTAAGGGTTATCCGCTATCCGGTTCGTCTTACGACTGGGATGCAGTCGGGGACTCGCCGATGGCGGATGCAAAAACGGCACCGTTGGGTGGTTTCGGTGCCGTCAGGCTACATCCCGTCATCACTTCTTCACGACGTCGAGAACCGCTTTCTTGCCGTCCTTGAAGTCGTAAAGCGTAATGGCGCCCTCTTTCAAATCACCCTTGTCGTCGAACGCGATGTGACCGATTACCCCGTTGTAATCGGTGGACGGCATCGCAGCCAGCACCTTGGGCGCCTCGATCGAATTAGCGCGCTTCATTGCATCGACAATCACGTACACAGCGTCATACGTGAACGGTGCGTAAATCTGCACCGGCGTGTGGAAGCGGTCGACGTACTTCTTTTCGAAGTCCGCTCCCTTGTCCATTTTCGAAAGCGCGAGTCCTGCCTCCGAACAGACCAGGTTTTGCACGGCGGTTCCCGCCAGCTCACCCACCTTGTCGGTACACACGCCGTCGCCGCCAAGGATTTTTGCCCTGATACCGAGCGCCGCCGCCTGTTTGGTAAACGGCCCGCCCGTTGCGTCCATGCCGCCGAACATGATCACGTCCGGCTGAACACTCCTGATCTTTCTAAGGACGGCCTGAAACTCCGTAGCCCTGTCATTCGTGGCTTCACGCGCGACGATCTTCGCCCCGCTCGCCTGTACTGTCTTCGCGAACTCGTCGGCCAGTCCCTTACCATATACGGTCGAGTCGTCGACAATCGCGATGCGTTTCGCGCCGAGCACTTTCGTCGCGTAGTTGGCAAGCGCCGGGCCCTGCTGGGCATCGGTCGCGACCACCCGATAAGTCGTCTTGAAACCTTGCTGCGTGTACCCCGGATTTGTCGACGACGGTGAGATCTGCACGATCCCGGCATCGCTATAGATCTTCGACGCGGGAATCGAGACGCCTGAATTCAGGTGCCCGACCACGGCGACAACATGATCGTCGACAAATTTTTCAGCGACCGCCGTACCCGTTTTCGGGTCCGCGGCATCATCTTGTGCGTCGAGTTCCAACTGGATCTTGTGACCGTCGATGGTCAAGCCTTGCTTATTGATTTCCTCGACCGCCAGACGCGCGCCGTTTTCATTGTCCCTGCCAAGATGCGCAATACCCCCCGTTAATGGGGCCGCATGACCGATTTTCACGACAGTCGTTTCACTCGCCGGTGCCGCTGCCGCCGTGGCAGCCGATGCACCTGCTCCCGCCTCGCTATCCTGTTTCTTGCCGCACGCGGTCAACATCGCAACCGCGGTCACGATGGACACGGCGTAAGCAAACTTGACTCGCATTAAGTAGGTCTCCTGCGCCTTGCAAAATCTATTGTTCGGGACCCGGAGGCCTTGAGAACGCGCGCATTGTAACTCCAATTATGCGACGGGCAATATTGTTGAAACGGTGGGGTTTTCCTGCATTGCAACCTTATTTTGAGAGAGGAATTCCGCAAAAGGCGCAACCGGGTTGCGACTGTTTTTCGTGCATCAGTTGCACCATCGCTGCGCCCAATGGCATCAAGTGTTGCAGCGATCTGGCCCGATCCCTGATTGCACCGTGGTTCGCGTTAAGTATTACGTTTCCATTGATATCAGGACGCGCGCACTATTTTAGTGCGCCAAAAATCGGGGCAACGCGTTTGATACGATTTAAACGGGGCCACATCATCGAAAAATTGATTAAAAGCCAAATCACAATTCAAAGGAATTTGTGTGGGAGGACACTTAAAACGGCTCGATACACTGATCTGGCACTTTATTTTCTGCGGGCTCACGATTTTGCGGGCGTAAAAAAAGCGCGCCCTCGGGCGCGCTTTCCTTTCAGAAACGTCGGCTGATTGTCAGGCAGGCAGACCCAGCCCGCGCGGCAACGGAAACGCGATGTTTTCCTCGATGCCTTCGAGCGCACGCACGTTGCGCACGCCGAGCTCACGCAACCGGCCGATCACCGCTTGCGCCAGCGCTTCCGGCGCCGAGGCGCCCGCCGTCACGCCGATCCGGCGCTTGCCTTCAACCCACACCGGATCGATCTGGTCCGGCGAGTCCACCATATAAGAAGGCACGCCAAGCTTTTCGGCCAGCTCGCGCAACCGGTTCGAATTCGAACTATTCGGGCTGCCAACCACGATCACGACGTCGCATTGCGGCGCCATGAACTTGACCGCGTCCTGGCGGTTTTGCGTGGCGTAGCAGATGTCCTGCTTCTTCGGCTCGCGGATCGCGGGATATTTCGCCTTCAGGGCGCCGATGATCTCGGCTGCGTCGTCGACCGACAGGGTGGTTTGCGTCACGAACGCGATCCGCTCGGGATCGGCCAACTGCAAGGCCAGCACGTCTTTGATGTCTTCCACCAGATGCATGCCTTCGCCCGCCTGCCCCATCGTGCCCTCGACTTCAGGGTGGCCCTTGTGGCCGATCATCACGATGTCGAAGCCGTCCTGGCGCATCTTCGCGACTTCGATATGCACCTTGGTCACGAGCGGACAGGTGGCGTCGTACACCCGCAGGCCACGCGACTCGGCCTCCGAACGCACCGCTTTCGACACGCCATGCGCGCTGAAGATGACGGTATTGCCAGCCGGCACTTCTTCCAGTTGCTCAATGAAGATTGCGCCCTTCTTGCGCAAATCCTCGACGACATAGGCGTTATGGACGATTTCGTGGCGCACGTAAATCGGCGAGCCGTGCAGCTTGATGGCCCGCTCTACGATTTCAATGGCCCGATCGACGCCGGCACAGAACCCACGCGGCTGCGCCAGCAGGATCTCGGTTTCGGCAAGAGTCGTATCCGTGATGCTCATGTTTACAGAATCCCGATGATTTTCACTTCAAACGCCAGCGCCTGGCCGGCAAGCGGATGGTTGAAATCGAACAACGCCGACGTCTCGCCAACTTCCTTGAGGACGCCCGCGTAGCGGCCGCCACCCGGCGCGTTGAATTCGACCAGGTCACCCGGCGAAAAATCCTCGCCGATCATGCTGTTTTCGCGCAGCGTGGCCAGCGAAACCCGCTGGATCAGCTCCGGATTGCGCGGACCGAACGCCTGACCCGGCGTTAGCTGAAAGGTCGAATGGTGGCCCACCTTCAAACCCAGCAAAATATCTTCCAGCGGCGGCGCCAGTTGACCCGCGCCGAGCAACAGCGTGGCCGGCTTGTCGGTAAACGTATTGATGACTTCGGCGCCATCGGCAAGGGAAAGCCGGTAATGAAGCGTGACGTGTGAACCGGGCTTCACTTCGGAAATGTCGATGATGCTCATGCAATGCTCGCTCAGTCGAAGCGCGCTGCACGCGTGCGCCGCGGGCGCAGTTGGCGCCGCAGTTGACGCGCGTGGCAAACCCTCGGGGTGCCGTGCGCAAAGCGTCTATTGTAAGCCACATAGCGGGCGGCGGCTTGGCTCCGTCGCGCGCATCGCGGCTCGGCCGCGCACCGCGCGCCGCCACAAACCCCAACTGGAGGATGCATATCTATATGGCCGACTATGCCTGCACGATAGACGAAGCCGCACTTGAAACGGCCTTGCCGGAGCCCATCGCGCCCGTCGTCGCGCCCGCCATCGCCGCACCCGCTGCACCCGCCCCGGCGTCGCCACGCGCTGGCGCCACAACGGGTCATACCGCGGCCGCAGCCGGCGTCAGCTCCGCGGACGCCACCGCGAACGGCGCCGCCCACCCTGCCCGCTCGCTTGTACGCGGCAAATGGCACAAAAACGACATGCCGCGCGAGCGGCTGATCGAGGAAGGGCCGGGCGTCCTGTCCGACACCGAAATGATCGTACTGGTGCTTGGCGCAGGATTGCCCGGCCACGACGTGTTCGACGTGGCGCGCACACTGCTCGACCGCTTCGGCTCGCTACGCGCCATGCTCGACGCAACTTACTCGGACTTCGACGGCCTGCGCGGCATCGGGCCGGCGAAAAAGGCCCAGTTGATTGCCATCATGGAAATGGCGCGGCGTTCGCTGGTCGATAAAATGCGTGACCGCTCGCTGATGAACTCGCCCGAAGCCGTGCAAGACTATCTGCGCCTGCGCATCGGCGGAAGTCCCCACGAAGTCTTCGTGTCGCTCTTTCTCGACGCCCGCCACCGGCTGATCCGCTGCGAGGAGAGCGCCCGGGGCACGCTCACGCGCATGGCCGTCTATCCGCGCGAAATCGTGCGGCGGGCGTTGAGCCTGAATGCGGCCAGCCTGATCGTCGCGCATAATCACCCTTCCGGCGCCGTCCAGCCGAGCGCGAGCGACTGCCGGCTGACGCATACGCTGCGCGAAGCCCTTGCGCTGATCGACGTCCAATTGATCGATCATCTGGTGATCGGCGCGGATCGCACATACTCCTTTGCCCGCGCCGGCTGGCCGTGACACGGTGCGAACCAGGGTCGCGGCAACGTTGTGCCGAGTTCGGCATCGCAAATAAGGTTTGATTTTGCGGCTTTTTTTCTGCTAGAATTCCGGTTTGCCTATTTCCAACCCCCTGTTCCGAAGCCACCAAGGCGTTCCGGAAAGGAAACGTGCCTCGAGTTTCAATAAACTCTCAGCGCGGCTCTTTTCGGGAAACTTTCACGGCGTTCGAACTCAGAATTAGCGTATTAGGAGTGCTCTCATGGCACGCGTATGCCAAGTAACTGGGAAAGCGCCGATGAGCGGCAACAACGTTTCCCACGCGAACAACAAAACCAAGCGCCGGTTCCTGCCGAACCTGCAAAACCGCCGTATTTGGGTGGAAAGCGAAAACCGTTGGGTGCGTCTGCGCGTTTCGAACGCCGGCCTGCGCCTGATCGACAAGAACGGTATCGACGCTGTGCTCGCAGATCTGCGCGCACGCGGTGAAGCCTAAGGAGTAAATCATGGCGAAAGGCGCACGCGACAAGATCAAGTTGGAATCGACCGCAGGCACGGGTCACTTCTATACGACGACGAAGAACAAACGCAACATGCCGGAAAAGATGCTGATCAAGAAATTTGATCCGGTCGTCCGTAAGCACGTTGACTACAAGGAAACCAAGATTAAATAAATCTTGGCTCCTGCCTGACGAAGGCAAAAAGATTTGCAAAAAAGCCTCGCATTCGTGCGGGGCTTTTTTGTTTTCAACGTCCCAATATCGCGCTGATTAGCTGCCCTTTAGCTGTCATTTCGCCGCCAGGACAGTCTTATCCCGTTCGGCCAGCTTTCCCTCATTCGTTGCGACGCGTATCCTTTCTCGTTTTAGCGGCATGCACACAGCATGGCGTCACGGCAAAACGAAAGACGGAGATGCAGGCGATGGAATTCGATGTAGCGATTGTCGGTAGCGGTCTGGCGGGCTTGAGCGTCGCGCTCAACCTCGCGGAGACCCGGCGGGTTGCGGTGGTCGCCAAGCGATCGATGACCGAAGGCGCGAGCGATTGGGCGCAAGGCGGGATCGCCGCCGTTCTGGATTCGGCAGACAGCGTCGAAAACCACGTGCGCGACACGCTGATCGCCGGTGGCGGCCTGTGCGACGAGACGGCGACGCGTTTTATCGTTGAGCATGGGCGCGCTGCGATCGAATGGCTAATCGAGCAAGGCGTGCCGTTCACCAAAGACGACGCCGCCGAACTCGGCTTTCATCTGACACGCGAAGGCGGCCACAGCCATCGCCGGATCATTCATGCTGCGGATGCAACGGGCCATGCAGTGGTCACCACGCTCAGCGAACGTGTACGCCGCCATCCGAACATCACCCTGCTCGAGGACCACTACGCGATCGACCTGATCACGTCCGACCGTCTGGGTCTGCCGGGGCGTCGCTGCCACGGTTTGTATGCACTCGATCTGCAAAGCGGCCGCACCGTCACAATCGAAGCGCCGCATACCGTGCTCGCCACCGGCGGCGCCGGCAAGGTCTATCTGTACACCACCAACCCCGACACCGCGACCGGCGACGGCATCGCGATGGCCTGGCGCGCCGGCTGCCGCGTGTCGAACATGGAATTCATCCAGTTCCATCCCACCTGCCTGTTCCACCCTTATGCGAAGTCGTTCCTGATCTCAGAGGCCGTACGCGGCGAGGGCGGCATTCTGAAGCTCCCGGATGGCACGCGCTTCATGCCGAACCACGACGAGCGCGCCGAACTCGCGCCGCGCGACATCGTCGCGCGCGCGATCGACTTCGAGATCAAGAAACGCGGCATCGATTGCGTCTATCTCGACATCAGCCATCAGCCGCCCGAATTCCTGCGCGAGCACTTCCCGACGATTCTGGCCCGCTGCCTGGAATTCGGCATCGACATCACCAAAGAGCCCATTCCGGTTGTACCCGCCGCGCACTACACGTGCGGCGGTGTCGTGACTGACCTGGCCGGCAGGACTGATCTCGCGGGCCTCTATGCGGTCGGTGAAACGTCATGCACAGGCCTGCACGGTGCGAACCGGCTTGCCAGCAATTCCTTGCTCGAGTGTCTTGTGATCGGGCGCTCCGCCGCGCAAGCCATCGAGGAAGAAGGCTTCAGCGCCGCCGTCCACGCGCCGCTGCCTGACTGGGACGAAAGCCGTGTGTCCGATCCGGACGAAGAAGTGGTGGTCGCGCACAACTGGGATGAACTGCGCCGTTTGATGTGGAACTACGTCGGCATTGTGCGGACGGACAAGCGGCTCGCCCGGGCCAAGCATCGGCTTGCCTTGCTCCGTGACGAGATTCACGAGTATTACGCGAACTTCAAGGTGAGCCGCGATTTGCTTGAATTGCGCAATCTGGTCGACGTGGCGTCGTTGATTGTCGAAGGTGCTCGCTCACGGCGTGAAAGCCGTGGCTTGCATTTCAGCCGCGATTGGCCGGCCACGTTGCCTAAAGCGCTGCCGACGGTGCTGTCGCCGGAGCATGTGCGTAACCGCAACGTGTGATTTCTGAAGCTGAAGTGAAAAAGCCATCGCCGGTTTCCCAGCGATGGCTTTTTCATGGATGGCGAACGCTTAGGCGTGCGGCTTACACGATTCGCATCGAGTAATCCGTTGCACGCACATCTTTGGTCAGCGCACCGATCGACACGCGGTCGACACCCGTTTCCGCGATGGTACGCACCGTCTCGAAGTTCACACCGCCAGACACCTCCAGCACCGCCCGCCCTGCCGTGATACGCACTGCTTCACGCATCGCGTCGAACGAAAAGTTGTCCAGCAGAATGGATTGGGCGCGATGCGCCAACGCGGTTTCCAACTGCGCCAGCGTTTCGACTTCGATCTGGATCGACACGCCCGCATTCAGCGCGAGCGCCGCATCCATTGCGGCACCGACGCCACCCGCTGCAGCGATGTGGTTTTCCTTGATCAGAATGCCGTCGTACAACGCGAGCCGCTGATTCGCACCGCCACCCACACGCACCGCGTATTTCTGCGCGAGCCGCAAGCCCGGCAGGGTCTTACGCGTATCGAGGATGCGCGTTTGGGTGTGGGCGATTGCGTCGACATAGCGGCACGTTGCGCTCGCCACGCCCGACAGCAGTTGCAGGAAATTCAACGCATTGCGTTCCGCAGTCAACAGCGCACGGACAGGGCCACGCAGCTCGCAGACCGGCGTATCCGCCGTCATCCGATCGCCCTCGCGATAACGCCACTGCACATCGATACGCGGATCGACCTGGCGCATCACCGCGTTGAACCAGAGCACGCCGCACAGCACGGCATCTTCGCGCACGATGATGCGCGCATCACGCACGTCGTCTGCAGGGACAAGACGGCCGGTCTGATCGCCTGCGCCAACATCTTCGGCCAGCGCGTCGACGACGTTGCGCGCCAGCGCAGCATCGAATGCCGCGCCATACTGCGCATGAATCTCCGCGAACAGCGGCGACACCGCCTCGACCTGATTGCGCTCAACTGCCCCTTCAACCGCCCCCATTACGCCGCTCCCACGTTCGAATACAGTTGCGCGTCGCGTGCGAGATCGCCGCTGGCTTGCACGCGTTTCTTGTGACGCGCCGCGAAGTCGAGCATCCGGTCGATCGGCAGACGCGCCCGTTCGCCGATCGCTCGATCGACGAAGATTTCGTTGTGGCCGCGTTCGAGCACCTCGGCCAGATTGGCGAGGCCGTTCATCGCCATCCACGGGCAATGCGCGCAGCTCTTGCAGGTCGCGCTGTTGCCGGCCGTCGGCGCGGCGATCAACGTCTTGCCCGGCGCGGCGAGCTGCATCTTGTGCAGAATGCCGAGATCGGTCGCCACGATGAAATGCGTCGCGTCAAGTTTTTGCGCGGCGTCGATCAACTGCGTGGTCGAGCCGACCACGTCCGCTTGCGCGACCACGTTAGCCGGCGACTCCGGATGCACCAAAACTTTCGCGTCCGGATACTCGGCGCGCAGCAGATCGAGTTCAATGCCCTTGAATTCGTCGTGCACGAGACACGAGCCCTGCCACAGCAGCATGTCCGCGCCCGTCTTGCTCTGGATATAGCTACCGAGATGCCGATCTGGCGCCCAGATGATCTTTTCGCCGCGTGCGTGCAGATCGGCAACGATTTCCAGCCCGATCGACGACGTCACCATCCAGTCCGCCCGAGCCTTGACGGCCGCACTGGTGTTCGCGTACACGACCACCGTGCGATCCGGGTGCGCGTCGCAGAACGCCGAGAATTCATCGACCGGACAGCCGAGGTCGAGCGAACAGGTCGCGTCGAGATCCGGCATCAGAATGCGCTTGTCCGGACTCAGGATTTTCGCGGTCTCACCCATGAAGCGCACGCCCGCCACCACCAGCGTTTGCGCCTCGTGATCGCGGCCGAAGCGCGCCATTTCCAGTGAGTCGGCCACGCAACCGCCGGTTTCGTCGGCGAGTTCCTGCAGTTCCGCGTCGACGTAGTAGTGCGCAACGAGCACGGCTTTCTCGCGCTTAAGCAATGCGCGGATGCGTTCCTTCAACTCCACCTTCTGTTCCGCCGACGGCACGTCGGGCACCTTCGCCCAGGCCTGCCCGATCCCGCAGGTCGTGCCCTGCGCCTGTGGCCGGTCGTATTCGACGGTCCTGATCGTCTGCTGATCCATGATCTCCTCTGCCTTCGCTCTGCCGCCGCGGACTGTCAATCGCGTGTCGTTGAAATTGCCGCGGCCCAAAAAGCAAAACCCCGCCAACGCGGGGTTTTGTGACGTAACGAAATTTTAATAGATTTCGCGCTCAGGCATACGATCAGGCATAACGGCGCAGGCGCATCGCAAAGTCTTGCAGTGCTTTGATACCGCTCTGTTCCGCCCGATGACACCAGTCTTGCAACTGAATCAGCAGTTGATCACGCGACGCATTCGAGCGCTCCCACATCGCCGCCAGTTCATTGCGCATGTCGATGTAGGTCTTGAGCTTCTGGCTGTTCGCGAAGATCTGCGGCAACTGGCGCTTCTGCGGTTCATCGAGACCCGCTTCTTCCTTGTGGAACCAGCTACGCGCACCGCGCATCACCTGATACTTCTCGCGCGCGCCCACTTCCTTCAGATGCGCCAGTTCCTGGCGATATGCGCGCTTGAGCGCCTTGCCGTAACGCGCCATCACTTCGTAGCGGTTTGCCAGCACGGCTTGCAACGTGTCCTGATCGAGCACCAGCTTGCCAGTGGTCAGACGCGGCGTAGGCGCGATCTTCTTCACCTTGGCCAGACGGAACGCCGACATGATGCGGATGTACATCCAGCCGATGTCGAACTCGTACCACTTGTTCGACAGCTTGGCCGACGTCGCATACGTGTGGTGGTTGTTATGCAGCTCTTCACCGCCAATGATGATGCCCCACGGGAAGATGTTGGTGCTGGCATCCGACGAGTTGAAGTTGCGGTAGCCCCACCAGTGCGCGAGGCCGTTCACCACGCCTGCTGCCCAGAACGGGATCCACACCATCTGCACGGCCCAGATCGTCAGGCCGACGACGCCGAACAGCGCGACATTCAGCACCATCATCAGGCTCACGCCCAAGATCGGGTACTTGGTGTAGACGTTGCGTTCCATCCAGTCATTCGGCGTGCCGTGACTGAACTTGCGCATCGTTTCTTCATTCTTGGCTTCGGAACGGTACAGTTCCGCGCCTTCGAGCAGCACCTTCCAGATGCCGCGCGTTTGCGGGCTGTGCGGATCTTCTTCGGTCTCGCACTTGGCGTGGTGCTTACGGTGAATCGCGGCCCATTGGCCGGTCAGCATACCGGTGGTCATCCACAACCAGAAACGGAAAAAATGACTGACGATCGGATGCAGCTCCAGCGCACGGTGCGCCTGGCAGCGATGCAGATAGACCGTTACGCCAATGATCGTGATGTGCGTCGCGACCAGCGTGTACAGCACAAGTTGCCACCACGAGAAGTGCAGCAAACCGTGAGCAAGGAAATCGAGCAAGGAATTCAACAAGGCAATTTACCTGTGGAACAAGAGACGCCAGACACACGCGAAATGCGCGTGTCAAGAAAGTGAAAGCATACAGCGGGATTGGACGATATTCTACTTGAAGCGTTCCAAGTGTTTGTAACAAATAGGGATTTTTTGTGCGGTATCAACCAGATGGAACGCGCTGGCGGTCTTTTTTGGACCCGCCGGCGGGTTCGAAGTGCCCGTCAGTGGGCGCTGTCGGCCTGATTGGCCACGGGAGCAGTCATTGTTACCGCTTGCGGCATGGCGTCGCTGACGTTGCCGACGATTCGCACTTCGCGTTGCGAGAAAGGAATTGCGATGTCGTGTTCGGAGAACAGACGCCAGATGTTGCGATTGACGGCCGAGCGCACGCCTGACGTGCCTGTTGCCGCGTCTTCGATCCAGAAACCCAGTTCGAGGTTGATGCCGTCGGGGCCGAAACCAACCAGATAAGGCGTAGGCGCCGGTTCCTGCAGCACCCGCGCGACGCCCTGTGCGGCCTCGGCGAGCAACGCCATCGCCTGCTCGACGTCGGTGGAGTAGGCGACCTGCACGGCCGCCTTGGCGTAGCCGCGCGTCAAATAGGACGACTGGTTCTGCACCACGTCCGTAATCAGCTTTTCGTTCGGAATCAGCGTTTCGATGCCGTCGAGGCCGCGCACCACCGTATAACGCGTGCGGATCTGCGTGACCATGCCCTGCAAGCCGCTGACATTGATGGTGTCGCCGATGCGCAGCGAGCGGTCGATCAGGATGATGAAGCCCGAGACGTAGTTGCTGGCGATCTTCTGCAAGCCGAACCCGAGCCCGACACCCAGCGCGCCGCCGAACACGCCCAGCACCGTGATGTCGATTCCGACCAGCGACAGGCTGATCAACACCGCCGCCAGCACGAACGCAGCGCGCCCGACTCGCGCCACCACCACCTTGAGGTTGGCGTCGAGCGTCTTGGAGCGCATCAGACGGTCTTCGAACGTGGCGCCGAGCCACATCGCGACGATCATCGTCACACACACCCACAGAAGCCCCGTGGTAAGCGAAAGCAGCGTCATGTGCGCATTCGCGACCCGGAAGCGCACACTGCCCATCCAGGTGATCACGTCGTCCTGGATGCCCATCACGGTGAGCACCATGCCGATCCAGACGACCAGCGAAACGATTTTCTCGACGAGGAACAGCCACGGATGGTTCGAGCCGTCCTGACTGAAAACCCGCCGTGCGAAGAAAAACACGATGTAAATCAGACCGATACCGAACAGTGGCACCAGCGCCAGATCGAGCAGCGCGGTGTGCATGAACGGGCCGGTGATCGCCTGCGCAAGCCACACGAACGCCGCACCAATCAGCGGAAAGAACGCGCGGTTCAGGCTTTCCGCGCCGAAACGCAAGGTCTGGTAACGCGTCTGGCGCCGCAGATCGAGGGTGCGGCGCAACAGGCGCGCGAGCAGCCAGGCAATGCCGAGCGTCACGAGCAGGACGCCGACCTGCCACAGCATCACCGGCTGGCCGAAGTCGCGCGCGAGGTCGCCGAACATATGAGGAAAAATGCGGTTTTGCATGATGTCGCCGAAATCGCCGGAGCAGCGGGGTTCAGTTCAGAAAAGAAACCCGTTTGCGCCGGCAGCCAGCCGGTTGCGTTTAGCTCTGGCGTTCCAGCACGGCTGCGAAGAAGCCGTCGGTAGCGTGGCGGTGCGGCCACAGCGACAGGTAATCGCCCATTTCCAGGTCGATGCGCTGCTCGGCGAGCACGTCGCGCGCCGGCACCAAGGCGAAGTCCGGATGGTCGGCGAGGAACTGCTGCACGACGGCTTCGTTTTCCGCTTCCAGAATCGAGCAGGTTGCGTAGACGAGACGGCCGCCCTTCTTCACCAGACGCGAGGCACTGGCCAGAATCGACGCCTGCTTCGGCGCCAGTTCGGCGACCGATTCCGGCGACTGGCGCCACTTCAGGTCCGGGTTACGACGCAGCGTACCGAGGCCGCTGCACGGCGCGTCGACCAGCACGCGGTCGATCTTGCCGGCCAGACGCTTGATCTTGGCGTCGTGTTCACTGTCGATCAGCACCGGATTCACGTTCGACAGCCCGCTGCGCGCGAGGCGCGGCTTGAGCTTGGCCAAACGCCGCTCGGAGACGTCGAAGGCGTACAGACGCCCGGTGGAACGCATCGCCGCGCCCAGTGCCAGCGTCTTGCCGCCGGCGCCCGCGCAGAAGTCCACGATCATTTCGCCGCGCTTGGGGGCGACCAGCGAACACAGTAACTGGCTGCCCTCGTCCTGAACTTCGACCCAGCCGTGCTGGAACGCGTCGAGCTTGGTCAGCGGCGGCTTGCCGACCACCCGCACGCCGAACGGTGCGAAAGGCGTCGCGCCACCTTCGATGCCTGCCTTCGACAGCGCGTTCAGCACGTCGTCGCGGCTTGCCTTGATCGGGTTCGCGCGCAGGTCCAGCGGCGCCGGATAATTCAGCGCGGCGGCCAGCTGCGCAAGTTCCGCAGGTTCGAAGCGCTTCGCGAGCGCCTGATAGATCCAGTCGGGCAGATTCAGGCGAATCCGCAGCGGCAGGCTTTCAGGGTCGATCTTCGCGACGTGTTCGAGCCAGTGCGATTCGGTGTCCGACAAGAACGGCTTGAGGGCCGTGCGGCCGGCCGTTTGCATCAGTCCCAGCAAGGCCATGCGGCGCGCCGGGCTGCCCGCGCCGCCTTCGGCCAGATGGGCGAATTCCATCCGGCGGCGCAGGACGGCGAAGACCGCCTCGGCGATCACGCCGCGCTCGCCGTGCCCGAGCTTCGGATGCGCGCGGAAAAAGCGGCTCGTCGTGGCGTCGGCCGGACCGTTCAGCTTCAGGACTTCAGCCAGCAAAGTCTCGGTTTGTCCAATCAAAAAACCATGTAATCTCATGCGCCCTCTCCGGCGGTGTGACCGGCAAAGAGCCATTGCGGCTCCGGCGGCGTAAGCGTGACACGCAAGCCGTCGAGAGCAAGACGCCCTTCGACGAACCAGCGCACCGCGCGTGGATAGATAATGTGTTCAGTTGCCAGCACGCGTTCGGCGAGCGTGGCGGGGGTGTCGCCGGCCTCAACGGGGACGGCCGCCTGCGCGACGATCGGCCCGTGATCCAGCTGCGACGTGACAAAATGCACCGACGCGCCATGCAGCCGCACGCCGGCGTCAAGTGCCTGTTGATGGGTTTTCAGGCCCGGAAAGCTTGGCAGCAGCGACGGATGCACGTTCAGCATGCGCCCGGCGTAATGGTCGACGAAACCGGCCGTGAGCACCCGCATGAAGCCGGCGAGCACGACGAGATCAGGCGCGAAGCTGTCGATTTCTTGCGCCAGCGCGGCGTCGAAGCTGTCGCGATCGGGAAACTGGCGGTGGTCGACCACCGCCGTGGCAATGCCGTGCGACGCAGCGAACGCAAGGCCCGCGGCGTCAGGACGGTTGGCAATCACAGCCGCGACTTGCGCCGCCCAGCCTTCGTCCGCGCAGGCGCGAATGATAGCTTCCATGTTGCTTCCCCGTCCGGAAATCAGGATGACGAGTTTTTTCATCCGCGGATTTTATCATTCGGGGGACACTGAAACGGCGACGCGCCGCCGTCTCGTGCGCTGAGCGTTTATAATCATTTGTTTTGCGGCATCTCGGCCGCCCTACCTCAAACCCGCTATCGTGAGAGTCTTCCGCGGTCTTCCCAATGCCGAAAGCCGTGCGCCCTGCGCACTGACCATCGGCAACTTCGACGGTGTCCACCGCGGCCATCAGGCTTTGCTCGCCCACGTCCGGGCCGCCGCCGATGCACGCGGCCTGCCCGTCTGCGTGATGACCTTCGAGCCGCACCCGCGCGAGTTCTTCAACCCCGCTGGCGCGCCGCCGCGAATCGCCATGCTGCGCGACAAGCTTGAAGCGCTGCGCACCAACGGCGTCGACCGGGTCGTGGTCGAGCATTTCAATCACACCTTCGCGAGCCAGTCGCCGGATACGTTTGTCGAACGGATCATCGTCAACGGGCTGCATGCTCGCTGGGTGATGATCGGCGACGACTTCCGCTATGGCGCCAAGCGCGCGGGCGATTTCGCCTCGCTAAAGGCCGCGGGTCAACAGCACGGTTTCGAAGTCGAGCAGATGGCAACGGTGGCCGATCCGTCCGGCGCGCGCATTTCCAGCTCGGGCGTGCGCACGGCGCTGGTAGCGGGCGATCTCGATTCGGCGCGTGCCGCGCTGGGCCGCGATTACCTGATCAGCGGCCACGTCGTGCATGGCATGAAGCTCGGCCGCGACCTCGGTTTCCCCACGCTCAATCTGCCGATCGCGCACAAGCGCCCGGCACTGGCCGGCATTTTCGTGGTGCGCGTGCATGGCGTGGCGGACGAGCCGTTGCCGGGCGTCGCCAGCCTCGGCCTGCGCCCCACCGTCGACGATTCCGGCCGCGTGCTGCTCGAAGTACACCTGCTCGACTGGCACGGCGATGCGTATGGCAAACTCGTGCGCGTCGAATTCCTGAAAAAGCTGCGTGACGAGGAAAAGTACGTCGACCTCGAAACGCTGACCGCCGCCATCGCGCGCGACGTCGCCAATGCGCGCGCGTGGTTCGCGGCCGTCGGCGCCGGCACGCCGGGCAGCCGTTCCACCGGTTTCGCCACCTCGGCCACCGACCGAATTAGATAGCCGCCGCGGTACATGCGAGCGCGCTGAAGCGCTGCATGTACCCACTGCTGCGCGCATCGAAGGGCGTCCGTGGATCACGCGACATGCCTGCCGGGCGCGCCCAACGCCCTGCGCATCTTGCGCATACCGCAGCCTCGCTGCGCTTAGAAAGAATTCACCGCGACCTCATCATGAGCAACAAGAAAGCCGATTCGAAACCGCAGTCACGCTACCCGGTCAACCTGCTCGACACGCCGTTCCCGATGCGTGGCGACCTGCCCAAGCGCGAGCCGCAATGGGTCAAGGAATGGCAGGAACGCAAGGTCTACGAGACGATCCGCGCGGCCAGCAAAGGCCGTAAGAAGTTCATCCTGCACGACGGCCCGCCGTATGCGAACGGCGACATCCACCTCGGCCACGCGGTCAACAAGATCCTCAAGGACATGATCGTCAAGGCACGCAATCTGGCGGGCTTCGACGCGGTCTACGTGCCGGGCTGGGATTGCCACGGCATGCCGATCGAAATCCAGATCGAAAAGCAGTTCGGCAAGTCGCTGCCGGCCGCCGAAGTGATGCAGAAGGCGCGCGCCTACGCGACCGAACAGATCGAGAAGCAGAAGGTCGGCTTCCGCCGTCTGGGCGTGCTCGGCGACTGGGACAACCCGTACAAGACAATGAACTTCACGAATGAAGCCGGCGAAATCCGCGCGCTCGCGAAGATCATGGAAAAGGGTTACGTCTTCCGCGGCCTAAAGCCGGTCAACTGGTGTTTCGACTGCGGCTCGGCGTTGGCCGAAGCGGAAGTCGAGTACAAGGACAAGACGGATCCGACCATCGACGTGCTGTTCAGCTTCGCCGAGCCGGAGAAGACCGCGCAGGCGTTCGGCCTGAATGCGCTGCCGCGCAACGAAGGCGGCATCGTGATCTGGACCACCACGCCGTGGACCATCCCCGCCAACCAGGCGCTGAACCTGCATCCGGAAATCGTCTACGCGCTGGTCGATACACCGCGCGGTTTGCTGATCCTGGCCGAAGAGCGCGTTGAAGCTTGCCTGAAACTGTACGGAGTGGAAGGCACGGTCATCGCGACCACGCCGGGCGCGAAGCTCGTCAACCTGCGCTTCAATCATCCGCTCGCCTCCGCGCATCCGGCCTACAAGCGCACGGCGCCGGTTTATCTCGGCGACTATGTGACGACCGAAACGGGTACGGGTGTGGTGCACTCGTCGCCGGCGTATGGCGTGGAAGACTTTGTGTCCTGCAAGTCGCACGGCATGGCCGATTCGGACATCATCAACCCGGTGATGGGCGACGGCCGTTATATCGAATCGCTCGCGCTGTTCGGCGGTCTGTCGATCTGGGCGGCCAATCCGCAGATCGTCGAAGCCCTGCAAGCAGCCGGCTCGCTGCTGCGCACCGAGAAGTACACGCACAGCTACATGCACTGCTGGCGCCACAAGACGCCGATCATCTACCGCGCGACCTCGCAATGGTTCGCCGGCATGGACGTGAAGCCGAACGACACCGACAAGACGCTGCGCGAGACCGCGCTCGAAGGCATCGAGAACACCGCCTTTTATCCGTCGTGGGGCAAGCAGCGCCTGTTCAGCATGATCGCCAACCGCCCGGACTGGACGCTGTCGCGTCAGCGTCAATGGGGCGTGCCGATGGCGTTCTTCGTGCACAAGGAAACCGGCGAGCTGCATCCGCGCACGCTGGAATTGCTCGAAGAAGTCGCGCAACGCGTCGAGAAGGCCGGCATCGAAGCGTGGCAAACGCTCGACCCGCGCGAACTGCTCGGCGACGACGCCAACATGTACGAAAAGAACCGCGACACGCTCGACGTCTGGTTCGATTCGGGCACCACGCACTGGCACGTGCTGCGCGGCTCGCATAAAGACGAACTGCAATTCCCGGCTGACCTGTATCTGGAAGGCTCGGACCAGCACCGTGGCTGGTTCCACTCGTCGCTCTTGACCGCTTCGATGCTCGACGGCCGCCCGCCCTACAACGCGCTGCTCACGCACGGCTTCACCGTCGACGGCGAAGGCCGCAAGATGAGCAAGTCGCTCGGCAACGGTATCGACCCGCATGAAGTGGCGAACCGCCTTGGCGCGGAAATCATCCGTCTGTGGATCGCCTCGACCGATTACTCGGGTGAACTGGCGATCTCCGAAGAGATCCTGAAGCGCGTGACGGAAGGTTATCGCCGCATCCGCAACACGCTGCGCTTCCTGCTCGCGAACCTGTCGGACTTCGACTTCGCGCAACACGCGCGTCCGGTCGAAGACTGGCTCGAGATCGACCGTTACGCGGTGGCGCTATCGGCAAACCTGCAAAACGACATCCTCTCGCACTACGACAAGTACGAGTTCCACCCGGTGGTCGCGAAGCTGCAGACGTTCTGCTCGGAAGACCTGGGCGGCTTCTATCTGGACGTGCTGAAAGACCGTCTGTACACCACGGCGGCTGACTCCGTCGCACGCCGCTCGGCTCAGACCGCGCTGTATCACATCGCACACGGTCTGCTGCGCCTAATGGCGCCGTTCCTGTCGTTCACCGCCGAAGAAGCGTGGAAGATCTTCTCGCCGAACAGCGAAACGATCTTCACCGAGACCTATCACGCGTTCCCGGCGGTGCCGGAAGCGGGTGATCTGCTCGACAAATGGACGCTGCTGCGCGCCGCGCGTAGCGACGTAACCAAGGCGCTGGAAGAAGCACGCGTTGCGAACCTGATCGGTTCGTCGCTGCAGGCGGAAGTCGAAATCCGCGCGAGCGGCGCGCGTTACGACGCGCTCACGAGCCTCGGCGACGACCTGAAGTTCGTGCTGATCACGTCGGCGGCGACCGTCGTCAAGGTCGACAGCGAAGCGGAAGAAGGCGTCGAAGTGATTGCCTCGAAGTATCTGAAGTGCGAACGCTGCTGGCACTACCGCGCGGACGTTGGCGCCAATGCCGAGCACCCCACCCTGTGCGGCCGCTGCTTCAGCAATCTGTTCGGCAACGGTGAAGCGAGGAGCGCGGCATAATGGCGAAAACCATGTCGAAATCGTCAGCCGCCGGTGGTTCGCTGGCGCCGTGGCTCGGTGTCGCGCTGATCGTGATCCTGTTCGATCAGCTCACCAAAATCGCGGTCCAGAAGGTGTTCGCCTACGGTGTTCCGCATGAGGTCGCGCCGTTTTTCAACCTGATCCTCGTGTACAACCGCGGCGCCGCCTTCAGCTTCCTGGCGATGGCGGGCGGCTGGCAGCGCTGGGCGTTCACCGCGCTCGGCGTGGTCGCGGCGCTGGTGATCTGCTATCTGCTCAAGCGCCACGGCGGGCAGAAGATGTTCTGCACGGCGCTCGCGCTGATTCTGGGCGGCGCGCTCGGCAATGTGATCGACCGGCTGGCGTACGGCCATGTGATCGACTTTCTCGATTTTCACGTGCGCACGTGGCACTGGCCGGCGTTCAATCTCGCCGACAGCGCGATCACGATCGGTGCGATCCTGCTCGTGCTCGACGAGTTGCGGCGCGTGCGCGGCTCGCGCTAACGAGTATAGGTAGACCACGCTTTGTCGGAGGCTTTCGTTGGCAACCGCAGAACTCGCAGGAAAACACCTCGTCCTCGGCATGACGGGCGGCATTGCCTGCTACAAGATCGCCGAACTCACGCGTCTGTTGACCAAGGCCGGCGCGACCGTGCAGGTCGTCATGACCGAAGCGGCCACGCAGTTCATCACCCCCGTTACGATGCAGGCGCTGTCCGGCCGGCCGGTCTACACGAGCCAGTGGGACGCTCGCGTGCCGAACAACATGGCGCACATCGATCTCTCGCGTGAAGCCGACGCGATCGTCATTGCACCCGCCTCTACCGACTTCCTCGCCAAACTCGCGCACGGCATGGCCGACGACCTGCTGTCGACGCTGTGTGTAGCACGCGATTGTCCGCTGCTCGTCGTGCCGGCGATGAACCGGCAGATGTGGCAGAACCCGGCCACCCAACGCAACGTCACGCAACTGCGCGCGGACGGCATTGAAGTGCTCGGTCCCGATTCGGGTCCGCAAGCGTGCGGCGAAGTCGGCGACGGGCGCATGCTCGAAGCGGCCGCGACTTACGAAGCGATCGCGTCATTCTTCTCGCCGAAGATCCTCTCCGGCCGCCGCGTGTTGCTGACCGCCGGCCCGACTTTCGAACCGCTCGATCCGGTGCGCGGCATCACCAATCGTTCGAGCGGCAAGATGGGCTTTGCGCTGGCGCGCGCCGCGCAACAAGCCGGCGCCGAGGTACATCTGGTCGCTGGTCCGGTGGCGCTGGAAACGCCGTGGGGCGTGTTCCGCCAAGACGTGCAAACCGCGCAGCAAATGCACGATGCGGTGATGCGCTCGGTCGCCGACGCCGACATCTTCATCGGCGTGGCCGCGGTGGCCGACTGGCGCGTCGATCACGCCAGCGAACACAAGATCAAGAAGACTGCCGAGCGCGCGCTGCCCACCTTCACGTTCGTCGAGAATCCGGACATTCTGGCAGCGATTGCCAAGCTGCAGCATCCGCCGTTCACAGTCGGTTTCGCGGCCGAGAGCGGCGACCTCGAAGTGCACGGCGAAGAAAAGCGCATGCGCAAGAACGTGCCTTTATTGATCGGCAATCTCGGTCCACTGACCTTCGGCATGGACGATAACGAAGTCATCCTGTTCGAAGCGGCAGGTGCCACCAAGCTGCCGCGCGCCGACAAGCAGACGCTCGCGCGCGCATTGATCGTAGAAATTGCCAGGCGTCTGCCCGACACAAGTCTGATTCGCTAAAGCCGCGCGCGGCGGCGCATGTTGCATTCGCCGCGAGCGCCTCTAGCGCACCGATTCATCTGGAGCAGTACTGACATGACGCTACTTTCCGTGCTCGATCAAACGCCCGTGATCGACGGGCACTCAGTGGCGGACGCAATCGCCGCCACCGTCGAACTCGCGCAACTGGCTGACGACCTCGGCTACACGCGCTATTGGTGCGCCGAGCATCACGGCTTGCGCGGCGTGTCGAATCCCTGCCCTGAGGTGATGCTGGCGCGCCTCGGCAGCGTAACCAAACGCATTCGACTCGGCTCAGGTGGCGTGATGCTGCCGTACTACAGCCCTTTCAAGGTCGCCGAGCAATTCATGATGCTCGAGGCGTTGTTTCCGAACCGTATCGATCTGGGGGTGGGACGCGCCCCAGGAGGCGACATGCGCACGGCGCAGGCGGTCGCGGCCGGTGCCTACAATCGCGGCGAGATTTTTCCGCAGCAGGTCGCCGATCTGGTCGGCCTGATGCACGGCACACTGCCCGAGGATCACCTTGGGCACGGCGTGCTGCTTCAACCGCAAATCGCTACGCGTCCTCAATTGTGGGTACTCGGGTCGAGTGAATTCGGCGGCCTGCTGGCGGCGCAACTCGGCATCCGCTTTGCGTTCGCGCATTTCATCAACGCGCATTTCGGGCATCAGGTGGCGCTGGCTTATCGTGAACGCTTCAAGGCTAGCCTGGAAACAGCACAGCCCTATCTGGCCGCCTCGGTATTTGTGATTTGCGCCGACACCGAACAGGAAGCCGCCGACCTGGAAAAAGCGGTCGATCTGCGCCGCGTGCAGATGGCCCTTGGCCTGAATGCGCCGATTCCGACGGTCGAGCAAGGCGCTGCGCAGGAATACGGCGTGCGTGAGCAACTGGTGATCGACCGCGAGAAGCCGCGCAGCATCATCGGCACGCCGGAAACCGTCACTGAGCGGCTGCATGCCTTGCAGGAGCAGTTCCAGGCCGATGAATTGATCGTGCTCACCGTAGCGGGCAGCTATCGCGCCCGGCTGCGCTCCTATGAACTTCTCGCCGACGCGTTCCAACTCGGACGCCCGGCCTCCACTCCTTAACCCTTCGAACCTGCATGAAACTCGACCTGAAGATTCTCGATGCGCGCATGCGCGAACAACTCCCGGCCTACGCAACCACCGGCAGCGCGGGCCTCGACCTACGCGCCTGCCTCGACGAACCGCTGACCCTCAAACCCGGCGAAACCGCACTGGTGCCGACGGGTCTGGCGATTCACGTCGCCGATCCGGGTTACGCGGCGCTGATCCTGCCGCGTTCGGGTCTGGGTCATAAACACGGCATCGTGCTGGGCAACCTGGTCGGGCTGATCGATTCAGATTATCAAGGGCAACTGATGATTTCGACCTGGAATCGCGGCACAACCACGTTCGTATTGAATCCGATGGAGCGCCTTGCCCAACTGGTGATCGTGCCGGTCGTGCAAGCTGAATTCAACATCGTCGACGATTTCGAGACCAGCGAGCGTGGCGCAGGCGGGTTCGGCAGCACCGGCAAGCACTAAGCCCTATCGATCGATAAGCGTTGAAGCCTCGCTTGCTTCCAACAAGCGCTTCGCGCAACGCAAAAAGCAGAACGGCGCGGGGTTCAACCCGCGCCGTTCTGCTTTCAGATGAGACTGAAACGCTTACTCGACCGACTTACTCAACCTCAACCGCTTCCGGATTCGGATTACGCGGCGCCGGATGCTCGTCGAAGGTCAACTGCACCTTGTCTTCCGCATCCACGTCGACCGTCACGCGGCCGCCATTCATCAGCTTGCCGAACAGCAACTCGTCGGCCAGCGCACGACGGATCGTGTCCTGGATCAGACGCTGCATCGGCCGCGCACCCATCAACGGATCGAAACCGTGTTTCGCGAGGTGAGCACGCAGCGCGTCGGTGAAGAGCGCATCGACCTTCTTCTCGTGCAGCTGATCTTCCAGTTGCATCAGGAACTTGTCGACCACGCGCATGATGATTTCTTCATCGAGCGAGCGGAAGCTGATCGTTGCGTCCAGACGGTTACGGAACTCCGGTGTGAACATGCGCTTGATGTCGACCATTTCGTCGCCGGTTTCCCGACGGTTCGTGAAGCCGATCACCGCCTTGCCCATTGCCTCGGCGCCCGCGTTCGTCGTCATGATGATGATGACGTTACGGAAATCCGCCTTGCGGCCGTTGTTGTCCGTCAGCGTGCCGTGGTCCATCACCTGCAGCAGCACGTTGTAGATGTCCGGATGCGCCTTTTCGATTTCGTCGAGCAGCAGCACGCAGTGCGGCTTCTTCGTGACGGCTTCGGTCAACAGACCGCCCTGATCGAAACCGACATAGCCCGGCGGCGCACCGATCAAACGGCTCACCGCATGACGCTCCATGTATTCCGACATGTCGAAGCGGATCAGTTCGATCCCCAGCGTGAACGCCAGTTGCTTCGCCACTTCCGTCTTGCCGACGCCCGTGGGGCCGGAGAACAGGAACGCACCGATCGGCTTGTCCAGCTTGCCAAGGCCCGCACGCGCCATCTTGATCGCGGCCGACAGCGCGTCGATGGCCGGGTCTTGCCCGAACACCACGCTCTTCAGATCGCGATCCAGCGTTTGCAGCTTGCTGCGATCGTCTTGCGACACGCTTTGCGGCGGGACGCGGGCGATCTTCGAGATGATTTCTTCGATCTCGTTCTTGCCGATGGTCTTCTTCTGCTTCGACTTCGGCAGGATGCGTTGCGCCGCGCCCGCTTCGTCGATCACGTCGATCGCCTTGTCCGGCAGATGACGATCCGTGATGAAGCGTGCCGACAACTCAGCCGCCGCCGACAGCGCGCCCGACGAATACTTCACGCCGTGGTGCTCTTCGAAACGCGACTTCAGGCCGCGCAAGATCGCCACCGTCTGCTCGACGGTCGGCTCAGTCACGTCGACCTTCTGGAAGCGGCGCGACAATGCCGCGTCTTTTTCGAAGATGCCGCGATATTCCGTGAACGTGGTCGCGCCGATGCACTTCAAAGTGCCCGACGACAACGCCGGCTTCAGCAGATTCGACGCGTCCAGCGTGCCGCCCGACGCAGCGCCTGCGCCGATCAGCGTATGAATTTCGTCAATGAACAGAATTGCGTGCGGACGTTCCTTCAATTCCTTGAGGACCGTCTTCAGGCGTTGTTCGAAGTCGCCGCGATACTTGGTGCCGGCGAGCAGCGCGCCCATGTCGAGCGAATACACCTGCGCATCGGCCAGAATATCCGGCACTTCGCCGCGCGTAATGCGCCAGGCGAGCCCTTCGGCGATCGCGGTCTTGCCGACACCGGCCTCACCGACCAGCAGCGGATTGTTCTTGCGGCGGCGGCATAGCACCTGGACAACGCGCTCGACTTCCGACTCGCGTCCGATCAGCGGATCGATGCGGCCGTCTTTCGCCATCTGGTTCAGGTTCTGCGTGAACTGGGCGAGCGGCGTTTCCTTCTGCGCGGCGGCTTCGTCGGACTCGGCATTCGCGTCGCTCGCTTTCGCGGCGTCCGTGCTGCTGGTCTTGGCAATGCCATGCGAGATGAAATTCACCACATCCAGACGCGTCACGCCCTGCTGCTGCAGGTAGTACACCGCATGCGAATCCTTCTCGCCGAAGATCGCCACCAGCACATTCGCGCCGGTCACTTCCTTCTTGCCATTCGAGGTGGATTGCACATGCATGATCGCGCGCTGGATCACACGCTGGAAACCCAGCGTGGGCTGCGTGTCGACGTCGTCCGTGCCAGGCACGGTCGGCGTGTTGTCATGAATGAAGTTGCGCAGGTTCTGGCGCAGATCCTCGATATTGGCCGCGCATGCACGCAACACCTCCGCCGCTGTTGGATTGTCCAACAGTGCAAGCAAAAGATGTTCGACCGTTATGAACTCGTGCCGCGCCTGGCGTGCTTCCATGAACGCCATGTGCAGGCTGACTTCCAGTTCCTGGGCAATCATGCTTCCTCCATCACACACTGCAGCGGATGCCCGGCCTGCCGTGCGTGGGTAACGACTTGCTCGACTTTGGTCGACGCGATGTCCCGCGTATAGACCCCACAAACTCCCCTGCCCTCGCGATGCACCTTCAACATCACCTGCGTTGCGGTTTCACGATCTTTATTGAAATATTCCTGCACGATCATCACGACAAATTCCATTGGCGTGAAGTCGTCATTCAGCAGCACTACCTTGTACATGGAAGGCGGCTTCAGCTTCTTTTCCTGCCGCTCCAGTACGGTGCCGTCCTGCTTGTCCGGGATAATCGCCATACACCCATTCTAAACAACTAGGACAGGCCCGCAATCCTGTCAAAACCCGGCCGACCGGCCGGTGAGCCCGTTCGCTCCCGCCTGATGGGTAAATACCCCCAAGCGGTGCGTCATTCGACGAGCCGATTGCGGAGCCGGCCCCTATCCTGTGATGCGTCGCGGCCGTGCTGCGCCGCAGTCGGATCGAGTATCGCACAACCTGCCCATACTGGCTGACGGCACGCGCCCGGCCAGCGGACGGCGTGCGACCCGCAGAACAGCATGTGAGTCGATTATGCGACTTTTCAAGACAGCACGCTTGGGCAACCGCACATAAGAAAACAAAAGCGGGAAAAACCCTGGAAAACGCCTGTTTGCAACGCGACAACGACGTCTCAAAATTTTCTTGACACTCGAATAAAGAGCCTCAACAATCAAGCTGGCACTTTTTTCACTGCGCCATAAATCGAAAAAATGCCGATGGTGAGCTTGTGAGGAGGGAGCGGCTGCATCGCGCGGCCGTCGAGCTTTTCGAGGGCTCGTGGTAGTGACATGAGTTACAGGGGAAGTTGGAATGGCAACTGGTACGGTCAAATGGTTCAATGACGCAAAAGGTTTCGGATTCATCACGCCTGACGAAGGTGGTGAGGATCTGTTTGCACACTTCTCGGCCATCCAGATGAATGGGTTCAAGACCCTCAAGGAAGGTCAAAAAGTAACCTTCGAGGTCGTGCAAGGCCCGAAAGGCAAACAGGCATCGAACATCCAGGCACCTGCCTGAACCTGTTCGTTACCCGTCCTTTGAAACCCGGCTCCGTGCCGGGTTTCTTTTTTTGGGCGGCGCGTTCTAATTTGAGGCGGATTGCCACTGCGGCTACCGTGGCTTGAAACGTCGACAAAGCGAATGTCTCAAATACTGGACACCCGCTTTCCTTTCCGAACGCTTTCGATAGTCACCCGTTGGCGGCCGCACGACTACCCGCCATCGCACGTTGTAGCGCCAGACTGCGAGCGAGATCGCCTTCGTACACTGCAATGCCCTGGTGCCGCAGATTCGACCGCGCATCGACCGCTGGCGTGATACCGATGCTTGCGATGGGCGGCAAAATGCATAGTCCTCGGACAGATACAACCGCGACTCCGGATCGATCATGGTGTCGAAGAACGCGTAGAGGAAAGTCGCGGGCTCACCCGTATCCAGTTCCGGACGGCCTGCGAGCCTCGAACGGCAATGAAGCTCAGGAAAGCGTTGCATCAGCGCCAGAAAGACTTCTCGCTTGATCAGCATGAAGCCGGTGGGCGCATAGAGAACGTCGAGAAAGCCGTCAGCGTCGGCTTCCAGTACATCTCCCCGCACTATTGCGGGGTACATGGCGTGGCGGGCGCGAAAATCGGCCTTCGTCGAACCGGCCGGGACCGCCTGCTCCAGACCGGCGGCCGGCCACCCATCGTTCTTCAGCGGATAGACGCCGGCCACCACCGGCCGATCGGCCTGCAACAGGCGAACCACATCCGCGCCTTTGAAGCCGATATCACCGTCGATCCACATCAGATGCGTGAAGCGGGCATCGGCGAGAAATTCCGCCACCATGGTGTTGCGCGCGCGAGTGATCAGACTGTCGAAGCTGTTGAAGTTGACCCGCAAGCCGAAGCCTTGTTGGGCCGCCTCGTCGTAGAGGTCGAGAAGTCCAAGCGCGTAGTCGGTCGTCACGACCGCGCCATAACTGGGGGTGGCGACGTACACATTGGCAACGGAATCTTTGTGGGTCATCGTTTTGTCACTCTCACGCAGGGAAGTTGGTTGGGTTCGCCGGCAGGTGGGCGCGCCTCGCTAACAGGCGGGCGCGATTTCCAGCCGGGGGTACCGTACCCGACGGGGTGCGGGGAGTTCTCGATATTGGTCGGATGCGACCTCTTGAAACGTCGTAACGTGACGTGGCGTTTTGAGCAAACGCTGCAGGAATGCATGAATCGCATGCAGATGCGCTTCATGCGCTGTAAAACAAAAAACCCCGGCCACCTCACGGCGCCGGGGTTTTGTTGACTCAGGCTGGAAAAACCAGCGCGAATCGCTTACATATTTTCGATCAACACCTGACCAAAACCTGAACAGGACACCTGCGTCGCGCCTTCCATCAAGCGCGCGAAGTCATACGTAACCCGCTTTTGCAGAATCGACTTTTCCATCGACTTGATGATCAGGTCGGCCGCTTCAGTCCAACCCATGTGACGCAGCATCATTTCAGCCGAGAGAATTTCCGAACCCGGATTGACGTAGTCCTTGCCGGCGTACTTCGGCGCCGTGCCGTGCGTGGCCTCGAACATCGCGACCGAATCCGACATGTTCGCACCCGGCGCAATCCCGATACCGCCGACTTGCGCGGCCAGCGCGTCTGAAATGTAGTCGCCGTTCAGGTTCAGCGTGGCGATCACGTCGTATTCCGCCGGACGCAGCAGGATCTGCTGCAGGAACGCGTCGGCGATCACGTCTTTCACCACGATGTCGCCGCCCGTTTTCGGGTTCTTGATCTTCATCCACGGACCGCCGTCGATCAGCTCCGCAGCGAATTCCTTCTGCGCCAGCGCATAACCGTAGTCGCGGAACGCGCCTTCGGTGAACTTCATGATGTTGCCCTTGTGCACCAGCGTGAGCGAGCGGCGCTCGTTGTCGATCGCATACTGGATCGCCTTGCGCACGAGGCGCTCCGTGCCTTCGCGCGACACCGGCTTGACACCGATCCCTGAGGTTTCCGGGAAGCGGATCTTCTTCACACCCATTTCTTCGCGCAGGAACTTGATGACCTTCTTCGCGTCTTCCGACCCGGCGGGCCATTCGATGCCGGCATAGATGTCTTCCGAGTTCTCGCGGAAGATCACCATGTCGATCTTCTCCGGCTCACGCACCGGTGAAGGCACGCCCTTGAAGTACTGCACCGGGCGCAGGCAGACATACAGATCGAGGTCCTGACGCAGCGCGACGTTCAGCGAACGGATACCACCGCCGACCGGCGTGGTGAGCGGACCCTTGATCGAGACGACGTATTCCTTCAGCACCTGCAGCGTTTCTTCCGGCAGCCACACGTCCGGGCCGTACACCTTGGTCGACTTCTCGCCGGCGTAGATTTCCATCCAGTGGATTTTCTTCTTGCCCGCGTAGGCTTTTTCTACCGCGGCATCCACCACCTTCAACATCACCGGCGTGATGTCGAGGCCCGTACCGTCGCCTTCGATATACGGAATGATTGGCTGGTCGGAAACGTTGAGCGAGAAATCTGCGTTGACGGTGATCTTGTCACCGCCGGTCGGAACCTTGATGTGCTGATACGGCATGATCGGACTCCAGTGAAGGCTGTGCTGAAAGCTGATGGGAGACTGCGAAAACCGGGTGCTCCTCGCTACGCGCAATGCCGGACGCCCGCGAGCGGCCTGGTCGTCTATTCTAGCCCACGCCGACGCAGCCACGAGCCGGTATGCCGCTCGGGGTTTTCCAACATTGTCGAAAATCAAAATCAGTTACTCGTTTAGTCTTATGTCTTATATAAGACAGATGACTTGCAGCAGCTCATTATGCATTATTATTCCGCCATTTACTACCGAGCCAGCGCCCCTCCTGGCCTGCGCGGCACGCTCCCGCCGCCGCTCGACCTTCATCGATTCCTCTATGCGACTCCTCGCCCTGAACAAACCGTTCGGCACCATCTGTCAGTTTTCGCCGCATGAAACGCGGGCGTCGCTGGCCGACTGGGTGAAAGTGCCCGGCATCTATCCGGCGGGCCGGCTCGACTCCGATAGCGAAGGGCTGCTTCTCCTCACCGACGACGGCGCGCTGCAAGCGCGCATCGCCGAGCCGCGTCACAAACTTGTCAAACGTTATTGGGCACAGGTGGAAGGCGCAGTCGATGATGCCACGTTGAAGAAGCTCGCACGCGGTGTCGATCTCGGCGATTACGTGACACGGCCCTGCCGCGCCGAATACGTCGAGCCGACCGACTCGCTATGGACCCGCACGCCGCCGATCCGCTATCGCGCCGCGATTCCGACCACGTGGATCGAGTTGTCGATCACAGAAGGCAAGAACCGCCAGGTGCGGCGCATGACCGCCGCGGTGGGTTTCCCGACATTGCGTCTCGTGCGTGCCGGTATCGGCGCACTCGATATTTTTTCGCTTGGGCTGCAGCCGGGAGAGAGTGTCGAGTTGCCGCTGAAGGCCCCATGGGAAGGCATCGCCTGAACGCATTTGCATGCGCGCCATGTCTGCACCGAACCCACACTGAACCCGCATCGAATCGCTATTTTGACCCCCGGCGAGAAAGCTAACTCGTTGTATCCGCAAACAAAATAGCGCGTGAAACCAATATGAAAAACGCGTGAAACAATTGCGTTCGCGATCGCTCTACAGCCATTCATTTGCTTCAGCACGTCGGCATATAAATTTTCCACGAAATCCACGTCAACCGGTGCGCGAGCTCACGCGTTATTCGACGCAGATGCCGCCCGAAGCTATCCGGCATTCAGCCTTAAGGGCCTTTGCACACGCCGCTCTCGCGGTGAGTACGGGGAGTCTGAGCGCTAAGCAGACGCGTCGAAAAAATGTTCGATGCGGCTGTCAACCGAAAGGTGGATGGCACGTTTACCGACATGACTCTACATATAACCGGGTCATTTGGTTAATCAACTAAAGCTGAGGATTCACAAAATGAACAAACTGATCGCCGCTCTGGTCGCTGGTCTCTTCGCAACGGCAGCATTCGCACAAGCTTCGGCACCGGCAGCAGCTTCGGCAGCTCCGATGGCAGCAGCTTCGTCGGCAAAGAAGACCACGAAGCACGCTCACAAGAAGTCGCACAAGAAGGCAGCAGCTGCAGCTGCAGCTTCGGGCGCTTCGGAGTAAGTTTGTTGTAAAAACGCAGTCAAGAACTAGCTTCATTGCCGTTCTTACGGCGTTGAAAGGCAGATCACCGCAAGGCGATCTGCCTTTTTGTTTTTGACGCGCTCGCGTAACATTCGCGAGTTAAATTTCAGCAAGGAGTCATGCCGTGCGATTTCCCATGCGCTCGTTGATTGCGCGTTTCGCTGTTGCCGTTGCACTGCCGCTCGCCGCGATGTCGTTCGCCGCGACCACCGCTGCCCCCGCTCATGCGCAACAGATGCCGGCGGGCGCTAAGCAGCCCGGCGACTTTCCGCGCGCAAAGCTGACCGCGGGCATGTTCGTGATCGACGCAGCCGTCGCCGCTAACGACGCCGATCGCGAACAGGGTCTGATGTATCGCACGACCCTCGCGCCGAATGAAGGCATGCTGTTCGTCTTCAATGAAAACGCCGTGCATTGCTTCTGGATGAAGAACACGTTGATCCCGCTGTCGATCGCGTTCATGCGCGCCGACGGCACGGTCACCGACATTGACGAGATGCAGGCCGAGACCACCAACAATCACTGCCCGAAGAACAACGGCGTGTATGCGTTGGAAATGAGCAAGGGCTGGTTCTCGTCGAAAGGCATCAAACCGGGCATGAAGATCCAGGGCTTGCCGGCCGCACAATAAAGGCGCGTCGACCACGACGACACCCTGCCGAGTCTTCAGCGGCCGCTTTTCACAAAAAGCCGGTGCCTTTCGCGAGGCGCCGGCTTTTTTCCATTCAGCGCGGGGCGGGCGATGCCCGGCACCACCCGGCAGAGGCCGGCGCCGTCGCGCGAGCCCATACCAGCAGGCCTTCACACGCGGCTGGCAAGATTCCTGCAAAAGACAGGCCGACGCGCTATCCTAGTATTCTTGGTAAAGCAGCATCCAAGGCTCCCCGGGCAGCACAGACTGCCGCCCGGCAAGCGTTTCAGGCGCGCCATTTCAAGGAGGTTCACGTGCCCCGCAAGACTCCCATCGAGCGCTACCGGAATATCGGCATTAGCGCTCACATCGACGCCGGCAAAACCACCACCACTGAACGCATCCTGTTCTACACAGGCGTGACCCACAAGATCGGCGAGGTTCACGACGGTGCTGCGACGATGGACTGGATGGAACAGGAGCAGGAGCGCGGCATCACGATCACATCGGCTGCCACGACTGCTTTCTGGAAGGGTATGGCCGGCAACTATCCGGAACACCGGATCAACATCATCGACACCCCGGGTCACGTCGACTTCACAATTGAAGTTGAGCGCTCGATGCGCGTGCTCGACGGCGCCTGCATGGTGTACGACTCGGTCGGCGGCGTGCAGCCGCAGTCCGAAACCGTGTGGCGTCAGGCGAACAAGTACAAGGTGCCGCGCATTGCGTTCGTCAACAAGATGGACCGCGTCGGCGCGGACTTCTTCCGTGTGCAACGACAGATCGGCGATCGCCTGAAGGGCGTCGCGGTGCCGATCCAGATTCCGGTCGGTGCGGAAGATCATTTCCAGGGCGTGGTCGACCTCGTCAAGATGAAGGCGATCTACTGGGACGAAGAGAACCAGGGCATCAAGTTCGAGTACCGGGACATTCCGCCCGAGCTCGAGGCGACCGCGAAGGAGTGGCACGACAAGATGGTCGAGGCTGCCGCTGAAGCGAGCGAGGAGCTGCTCGACAAATACCTGCACGGTGGGACGCTGACCGAAGAGGAAATCAAGCACGGCATTCGTGTGCGTACCATCGCCAACGAGATCGTGCCGATGCTGTGCGGCAGCGCGTTCAAGAACAAGGGCGTGCAGGCCATGCTCGACGCGGTGATCGACTATTTGCCTTCGCCGCTCGACATCCCCGCGATTACCGGACACGACGAGCACGACAACGAAATCGAGCGGCATCCGAAAGACGACGATCCGTTCTCCGCGCTCGCCTTCAAGATCATGACCGACCCGTTCGTGGGCCAACTGATTTTCTTCCGCGTGTATTCGGGCGTGGTGAATTCGGGCGATACCGTCTACAACGCGACCAAGGAAAAGAAGGAACGCCTTGGCCGGATCCTGCAGATGCATGCGAACGAGCGCAAGGAAATCAAGGAAGTCTACTGCGGCGACATTGCCGCGGCAGTCGGCCTGAAAGAAGCGACCACGGGCGACACGCTGTGCGATCCGCAACACGTGATCATTCTTGAAAAGATGATCTTCCCGGAACCGGTGATTTCGCAGGCCGTCGAGCCGAAAACCAAGGTCGACCAGGAAAAGATGGGCATCGCGCTCAATCGTCTGGCGCAGGAAGACCCGTCGTTCCGCGTGCAGACGGATGAAGAATCCGGCCAAACCATCATCTCCGGGATGGGCGAGTTGCACCTGGAAATTCTGGTCGACCGGATGAAACGCGAGTTCGGCGTCGAAGCGACCGTCGGCAAGCCGCAGGTTGCTTACCGCGAAACGGTGCGCAACAAGGTCGAAGACGTCGAAGGCAAGTTCGTCAAGCAGTCGGGCGGCCGCGGCCAGTACGGCCACGCGGTGATCACGCTCGAACCGTCGGCGCAAGGCAAAGGCTACGAATTCGTCGACGCGATCAAGGGCGGCGTGATTCCGCGTGAATACATTCCGGCAGTCGACAAGGGCATTCAGGAAACACTGAAGGCCGGCGTGCTGGCGGGCTATCCGGTGGTCGACGTGAAAGTGACGCTGACCTTCGGTTCGTACCACGACGTCGACTCGAACGAAAACGCGTTCCGCATGGCCGGTTCGATGGCGTTCAAGGACGCCATGCGCAAGGCCAAACCGGTGCTGCTCGAACCGATGATGGCCGTCGAAGTGGAAACGCCGGAAGACTTCATGGGCAACGTGATGGGCGACCTGTCGAGCCGTCGTGGCATGGTGCAAGGCATGGAAGACATCGCCGGCGGTGGCGGCAAGCTGGTGCGCGCCGAAGTACCGCTTGCGGAGATGTTCGGCTATTCGACTTCACTGCGCTCTGCAACGCAAGGTCGCGCGACGTACACGATGGAGTTCAAGCACTACGCCGAAACGCCGAACAACGTCGCGGAAGCCGTGATCAACGCAAAGCAGAAGTAAGCGCCGAGGGTTGCAACACGCCATGTGCTGCGACCCGCGATGCAATGAAGGCTGACAGCAAAAGGCCCGTCCCCTGTGGATGGGCTTTTTTTCGTCCGTGACACCGCCTGGAGCAGCCGGCAACACGCACGTTTTTGAACGTGCAAAAATGCCAAACGGCGCCGGGCCGACCGCCCGGACTAACGCCCTCAAGGAGACACACCATGAGCCAGGATCACGAACACCCGCACTACAAGGATGAGCAACCGCCGGCGCCGATCGATTGGCGCGAGCACGGCGTCAAGGTCATCAAGGGCGACCAGCTCGACAGCAATACCGCGCAAACGCCGGGCATGAATCGCGCGGCGGCGATCAACGCGGCGCGCGTCGGCGCGCAGAAAATCTGGGCCGGCACCGTGACGATCCATCCGAATGCAAAGACCGGCGCGCATCATCACGGCGCGCTCGAAAGCGTGATCTACGTGGTGCGAGGCCAGGCACGCATGCGCTGGGGCGAGCATCTCGAGTTCACCGCCGAAGCCGGCCCGGGCGACTTCATCTTCGTGCCGCCCTATGTGCCGCATCAGGAGATCAACGCCAGTACCGACGATCCGCTCGAATGCGTGCTGGTGCGCAGCGACAATGAAGCGGTGGTGGTAAATCTGAACATCGACGCGGTGGAAGCGCCGGAAACGGTCTTCTGGGTCGATCCGATTCACAAGCATCCGCACGATCACTAAACTTCTATCACGCAACTCATGACGTCGACTGCTTCGCTGCGCCCTCGCCTCATCACGCTGTATGCCGTACTGATCGCCGCCAATCTCGGCGCCTGGGCGTGGGCGTTGATCGCGTTTCGCCACTATCCGCTGCTGCTCGGCACCGCGCTGCTCGCGTATGGCTTCGGTCTGCGCCACGCAGTGGATGCGGACCACATCGCGGCGATCGATGCCGTTACGCGCAAGCTGATGCAGGCGGGCAAGCAGCCGCTCGGCGTGGGCCTGGCGTTTTCGCTGGGCCATTCGACAATCGTGATCGCGGCGACGATCGGCATTGCGTGGACTGCGCATTCGCTGCACGGCCGCTTCGACACCTTCAAGGCGGTCGGCGGCACGATCGGCACCGTCGTCTCGGCAGTGTTTCTGCTGGTGCTGGCGTGCGTGAACCTCGTGATTCTGCGCGACGTGTGGCGCCGCTATCGCCACGTCCAACGCGGCGGCGAACTCGCTGCTGAAACGACGGCAGGCGTCGCGCCCGCCGGTCTGCTGTCGCGCGCATTGCGGCCGATGTTCCGGCTCGTGACGAAAAGCTGGCACATGTACCCGGTCGGCGTGCTGTTCGGTCTCGGCTTCGACACCGCGACCGAGATCGGCCTGCTGGCGATTGCCGCGTCCGAAGCCGGCAAAGGTCTGCCGCTGTATTCGATCCTCGTGTTCCCGGCGCTCTTCACCGCGGGCATGACGCTGGTCGATTCGACCGACAACGTGCTGATGGTCCACGCCTACGGCTGGGCCATGGACGATCCGAAACGCAAGCTCTACTACAACGCGAGCATCACGTTCGTTTCGGCGGTGGTGGCAATCGTCATTGGCGGCGTTGAAGCGCTGGGCCTGCTGTCGGACAAACTCGGTTTGAGCGGCGGCGTATGGGATGCGGTGGCGGGTCTCAACGAACGCTTCGGCGTACTGGGTTACGGCATCGTCGCAACCTTCATGGCGTGCTGGATCGGCTCGGTGCTGTTCCATCGCTGGCGCCGCGCCGGCATCGTTGCACGGTAAATCCAACGTGCCTTCGCAGAAGACCGGCATGGTTTCCACGGCGGAGACGACACAACGGCAGTTTCCGCGCTGCGGCATCCTGCGCTTTTGCGCAACCGTGCGAGACAGCCCGCCGAGCGTTGTCGTGACGACACACGCCGGCCCTTTTATACGCCAAACGGCGACCGGACCGCGCAGCAAGCGCGCCGAACCGATGGGCAATCGCTTACACTGAAACCGCTTTTCAGCACTGCAGCGCGCTGCAGCTTTTCGTCATTGCAATAAAGTCGCCTGTCGCGTGCATCTGGCGCGGCCCTTCAGAACCGACAGCAGAACGGACTGGATACTCCATCGATGAAGACTCCCGCGGACCGATTTCTCGAACTCGACCTAGCTCGCCACACCGCCGACGCCTACGGCAACCACGCCATCGACGAATTCATCGCCGGCCGCATCACGCGCCGCGATCTGCTGCGCTATGCGAGCGTGATCGGTTTGTCGCTGGCCGGCGGCGGCGTGCTGAATGCGCCGCGAGCCCGCGCGCAAGGCGCACCGAGCCCGTCCAACCAGACGATCCGCGTGGCCCACCTGACGCCGGCCGGCGCCGTCGATCCGCTCACCGTGAACGATGCCGCGAGCCTCGCGCTGCTGAATCAGACCGGCGAATTCCTGATCGACGACGACGGCGAAAAACTCGTGCTGAAGCCGGCGCTTGCCTTGTCGTGGAAGCCGAACGACAAGGGCGACGTGTGGACCTTCACGCTGCGCCCGAACGTCAAATTCCACGACGGCCAGGCATTCACCGCCAAAGACGTCGTCGCCACCTTCGATCGGCTCGCCGATCCGGCGAGCGGTTCGGCGGCGCTCTCGGTGCTCAAGGGCGTGCTGTCGAAAGGCGGTGCGAAGGTCGTCGACGAACACACGGTCGCCTTCCATCTCGATGCACCGAACGGCAACTTCCCGTACTACGTTTCCTCGGACAATTACAACGCCGTGATCCTGCCCGCGAACTATGCGGGTGGTTATGAAAAGAGCTTCATCGGCACCGGTCCGTTCAAGCTCGAAAAGTATCAGGCGAAGGTCGGCGCCTCGTTCGTGCGCAATCCGGACTACTGGGGCGACAAAGCGTTACCGCAACGCGTACAGTTCTCGTTCTACGCCGACGAACAGGCACAAATGCTCGCGTTGCAAGGCCACCAGGCCGACGTGATGGGCACCTTCACCGTGCAGGGCGGCGCTGGCATTCTGAACAATCCGGATTACAAGGCAATCGGCGTGAAGTCGAGCGCGCATCGCCAGATTCATATGCGCAACGACAATCCGTTGTTCAAGGACAAGCGCGTGCGCCAGGCGCTGGCATTGTCGCTCGACCGCGACGTGCTGGTGCGCGGTCTGTTCAAGGGCCGTGCGCAAATCGGCAACGACAGCCCGTTCGCGCCGGTATTTCCGTCTTCCGATGCAGGCGTCGCGCAACGCAGGATCGACATCGCGAAGGCGAAGCAACTGCTTGCGCAAGCGGGCGTGCCGAATGGCTTCGACGTCACGCTGACCACCGAGAAGTACATGGAGATTCCCGATCTCGCGGTGGTCGTGCAGAACGCGGCGAAGGCGATCGGCGTGCGCATCAATCTGAAGGTGGAGAGTCAGTCGCTGTACTACGGCGCGGGCACACCTGGCAAATCGGATTGGCTCGACTCGCCGCTCGGCATCACCGATTACGGTCATCGCGGCGTGCCAAACGTGTTTCTGAACGCGCCGCTCACCAGCACCGGCACGTGGAACGCCGCGCACTTCAAGAACCCGCAATACGATCAACTGGTCGCGCAGTTCGTCGCGGCAGTCGACTTGGGCACGCAGAAGAAAATCTCCGGACAGATCCAGACGCTGCTGCTCGACGAAACGCCCGTGATCATTCCGTTCTTTTACGATCAGTTGATCGCCATGCGTAAGGGTGTGAACGGCGTGCGCTTCACCGCGCTCGCGCAACTCTATTTCGACCGCGCGGTGTTGAGCGCGTAACGTGGACGCAAAAGCGGTCTGAACGTAAAAGCGGTTTGACGCGAAGGCGTTGAAAGCATGAGCGCACGGCACTTCTTCGGCAGGAGATCACAATGTCGACCACGGTGACCCCTTCCGCCTCTCCGGTCCCCAGCGGCAACGCCGGCCGTGTCGCGCGGTTTCTGGCGACGCGGGTCGGTTTGTCGTTGATTACGCTGTGGCTGCTGTCCGTAATCGTGTTCGCGGGCGGCCAGTTGCTGCCTGGCGATATTGGCCGCGCCGTGCTCGGGCCGCTCGCCGATGCGCGCGCGGTCGCCGCGCTCAATCATCAGCTCGGTGCGGACCGGCCGCTCATGACGCAATACGTCGAGTGGATCTCGCATTTCGTGCGCGGCGACATGGGGCTTTCCTATGCGTACCGTGAACCGGTTGCGCCGTTTATCGCCGACGCCCTGGCGCATTCGGCCAAGCTCGGTCTGCTCGCGTTTATCGTCGTCGTGCCGCTCGGCATTGCGGGCGGTGTGTGGTCGGCCATGCACGCGGGACGCTGGCTCGATCGCACCATCAGCATCGCCGGTTTGTCGGCGACCGTGGTGCCGGAGTTCGTCTCGTCGATCGTGCTGATTCTGGTGTTCGGCGTGTGGCTGCGTTGGTTGCCGATCGAAGCGTCGTATCCGCCCGAAGCGAGCGCGCTCGAACAATTGCGGTATCTGATTCTGCCGGTGCTGCCACTGGTGTTGGTGTTCTTCGGCTACATCGCGAGAATGGCGCGCGCGGGCACCGTCGAAGCGCTCGATGCGGACTACACCCGCACGGCAATCCTCAAAGGCTTGCCGCGCCGTACCGTGATCTGGCGGCACGTGTTGCGCAATGCGCTGCTGCCGACCATCACCGTCGCCGCCACGCAGCTCGGCTACATGATCGGCGGCCTCGTGGTGGTCGAGACGCTGTTCCACTATCAAGGTATCGGCTCGCTGATCTACAACGCCGCCAAGGCCAAGGATTTTCCGATGCTCGAAGCGGGCGTGCTGACAATCGGCGTGGTCTACACCGCCGCCAACCTCGTCGCCGATGCACTGCATATCCTGCTCAATCCGCGACTACGAGTGAGGAGCGCCGAATGAGCACCATCGTTCCGCCGGCCGCGCCGCCCGCTCCACGCCCGGCTACTGAACCGCGCTTCGACCAGTTGCGCGTCCTGCTGCGCTCGCCCACGTTTGTGGTCGGCGTGTTGATCGTTGGATGGTGGGTGGTCTGCGCGATCGCCGGGCAATGGATCGTGCGGATCGACCCGTACGCATCCGATCCGCTCAACTCGCTCACACCGCCCGATGGCACGCATTGGTTCGGCACCGATCAGCTCGGTCGTGACGTGTTCTCCCGCGTCATTGTTGGCGCGCGCGACATTCTGGCCATTGCGCCTTTGGCGACCCTGCTCGGCACGGTCGCGGGAACAGCCCTCGGCTTGATCGTCGGCTATTTCGAGGGCTGGGTGGACAACGTCGTGGGCCGCGCGATCGACGCTGTGCTCGCGCTGCCGCTCGTGATCGTCGCGTTGCTCGCGCTGGCCGCGGTCGGCGCATCGAACTTCACCGTGATCTTAGTGATCGGCATTACCTTCACGCCGATCACCGCGCGCACAGTACGCGCGGCCGTGTTCGCCGAACGGCATCTGGACTACGTCGCCGCAGCGCAACTGCGGGGCGAACGCGCGCCGTACATCATGTTCGCGGAGATTCTGCCGAACGTGCTGCCACCGATCATCGTCGAGGCGACCGTGCGGCTCGGGTATGCCATTTTCGCGGTCGCGACGCTGTCGTTTCTCGGCTTCGGCATTCAGCCGCCTTCCGCCGACTGGGGGCTCGCGCTGTCCGAGTCGTACACGCTGATGGCGGGTGGCGCATGGTGGACCGTGGTGTTCGCGGCCGGCGCCATCGCCTCGCTCGTGGTCGGCGTGAATCTGATCGCCGATAGCGTGCAAGGAGTGCTCGACCGATGAACGGCCCGCCGCCCGCCTCGTTCCCCGCCTTCGACGTGTCGAAAAGCGATCGCACGGATGCGCTGACTGTCGTCGGCCTGACAGTCACGTACCGGATGCGCGGACGTGATCGTGAAGTGCTGCAGGACGTATCGTTTCGCGTACGGCGCGGCGAAGCATACGGCCTCGTCGGGGAATCGGGCTGCGGTAAATCGACGGTCGCAATGGCGGCGCTGCGCTATCTGCCACGAAACGGCAAGGTGAAGGCGGGCAAGATCATCATCGCCGGCCAGGACGTGCAGAAGCTCGACGCCGACGCGTTGCGCTCGATGCGAGCAAACGCGATTTCGATGGTCTATCAGGATCCCGGGCGCGCATTAAATCCGTCACTGACGATCGCGCGGCAAGTCACGGAAGCCTTCGAAGCGGCCGGTGTCTCGCGTAACGAAGCAGTGCAGCGCACGGTCGAGATACTGAAGCGGGTGCGCATAGCTTCACCCGAACGCGTGATGGACAGCTATCCGCATCAGTTGTCGGGCGGCATGCAGCAGCGTGTCGTGATCGCCATGGCGCTCGCGTCGAACCCCGCCTTGCTGATTCTCGACGAACCGACCACAGGCCTCGACGCCACCGTCGAAGCAGAAGTGCTCGACCTCGTGGCGCAACTGCGCGAAGAACTCGGCACCGCGGTGCTGTTCATCAGCCACAACCTCGCGGTGATCGGCCGGATGTGCGAGCGCGTCGGCGTTCTTTACGCAGGCAAGCTGGTCGAGGAAGGCGCCACCCAGGACGTGTTCGCGCGGCCACGTCACCCCTATACCGTTGGACTGCTGCGCTGCTTGCCGACCGCGGGACGCAGCAAGGACACCGAGCGGCTCGACACCATCGCGGGTAATTTGCCCTTGCCCGGCTCGGTCACGCAAGGCTGCATTTACGCGGACCGTTGCCGACTCGCCGACGACCGCTGCCGCCGTGAAGCACCGCCGCCGTATCGCGTGAGTGCCGCACACGGCGATCAGATGTCGCGCTGCCATTACCACGAACGCGCGATCGAACTGCCGCGTGCGTCCGCGGAAGGACTGCCCCTGCATGACGTTGCGTTGCGTGACGGCGAGCGCCCTGCTCTCGTGCTGCGCGCGGAAAAACTCTCGAAAACATTCCACGTATCCGGCGCTCCGCTGCGCGCGGTCGACAACGTTTCGATCGATCTCGCCAGTGGCGAAACGCTCGGCCTCGTCGGCGAATCCGGCAGCGGCAAGACGACGCTCGCGAAATTGATGCTTGGCCTGCTGACGCCCGATGCGGGCAGCGTGCTCGAACTCGACGGCACGCCACTCGCCGCGCGCGTCACGCGACGCAACGACGAGCAGGTCAAGTCGCTGCAGATCGTGTTCCAGAATCCGGACTCGGCGCTCAATCGCGCGCATTCGGTGAAGCGGCTGATCGGTCGTGCGTTGTCACGCCTCGCCGCGCTGCGCGGCGCTGCAATCGACGAACGGCTCGCTGCGTTGACAGCGGCGGTGCGTTTGCCCGAACGCTATCTCGGCTCGCGCACGCGTCAGTTGTCCGGCGGACTCAAGCAACGCGTGGCGATCGCGCGCGCGTTTGCCGGTGAGCCACGCGTGGTGGTTTGCGACGAACCCACGTCCGCGCTCGACGTCTCCGTGCAGGCCGCGATCCTCAACCTGCTCGCCGATCTGCAACGCGAGCGTGGCGTGAGCTACGTGTTCATCTCGCATGATCTGCACGTGGTGCGCTATCTGTCGGATCGCATCGCGGTGCTGTACCTCGGCCGGCTTCTGGAGATCGGACCGGCAGCCGCGGTCTTCGGCGGACCACACCATCCCTACACCGAAGCGCTTCTGTCTTCGGTGCCGACACTCGACGCCCGCGGCAACACCGCCCGCGTACGGCTGTCCGGCGATCTGCCCAGCGCCGCATCGCCGCCGTCCGGTTGCGTATTCCATACGCGCTGCCCGCGCAAACTCGGGGCGATCTGCGAGCAGCAAGACCCGCCCTTCCTCGAAGCCGGCAGCGGTGACGCTGGCCAGCCGTCCGCGCATCGCATCCGCTGCCATATCCCCGTCGACGACCTGCGTGTGCTGCAATCCGCCGCGCGCGACAACACCGGCAAGGTCTCCGGCAGCGGCTCGGAAAACGCACCGGAAAACACCGCGCGCAACGAATAACGCGCAATAAGGCGGCCTTCCGGCCACGCGTTTCATCATCGAAACATTTTCCTGCGTTTTTTCCTCGCGGGCATCGCACACCCCTATTCGACGCCCGTCGCCGCAAGGCTTTGCGGGCAGTGGCATGGATATCGCTAAGTACCGTCCATACATTCGAAGCCAAAGAGATCGGAAAAGAGTCGGAAGCGCCGCTTGTGCGAATCGCCGTGGCAAGAAGCGATACGCGACGCAGCGCACCCGGACGGTACCGGCTGACGTGCATGCAAGCGCTTGTCGGCGCACCGGCTACGGTGCCGGGAAGACAGTGATGGTGTTTGACTTGCATCCGCAAAACAGACTCGGGGGGCGATGAGGCCTGCGTTCAGACAGGCCCACCGTCGAAGTATCAGCGTGGGGGATGGCGGCAGCGAGGTGCCGGCGTCCCCTCGGGAGAGACGTGATGAAAACCAGAAAATTCAATCAGTACTACTTCGTGGTTATACGGAGTACGGCAATCGCGGCAGGGGTGGCCTTATTGATAACCCAGGTCGCGTACTCCGCGTCGACGGATGCGGTCCCCAAGTTGATGACGGTTGCCGATGCGCCAATGCCTGCGAGCGGCGCGCACGCAGCGACGCAAATCGCGCAGGACGAGGGTTCAGCGGTGGGCGCAGCGGCCACCGGCACCGCGCCCGATGAACCGACCGCTGCCGACGACGCGGCCCTGGTGTTCAGTCCGCGCGACTGCACAAGGACCAGTGTCGGGGGGTGCGAGCAGCATCGCGGCGGCAACGGCGCGGCGAGCGCAGGCAGCGGTGGCGCGGGTGCGAGCGGCAATGGTGCCGGCGGCGCGGCGGGCTCGGGCAGTGGCGGCGGCAAGGGTAATGGCGGCGGCAGCGGCGGTGGTGGAAGTAGCGGCGGTGGCAGCGGCGGTGGTGGAAGTAGCGGCGGTGGCAGCAGCGGCGGTGGCAGCAGCGGCGGCGGCAGTAGCGGCGGTGGTAGCAGCGGCGGCGGCAGCAGCGGCGGCGGCAGCAGCGGCGGCGGCGGCAGCAGCGGCGGCGGCAGTAGCGGTGGTGGCAGCAGCGGCGGTGGTAGCAGCGGCGGTGGCAGCAGCGGTGGCGGCAGCAGCGGCGGCGGCAGTAGCGGTGGTGGAAGCAGCGGTGGTGGAAGCAGCGGTGGTGGAAGCAGCGGCGGTGGCAGCAGCGGTGGCGGCAGTAGCGGCGGCGGCAGTAGCGGCGGCGGCAGTAGCGGCGGCGGCAGTAGCGGCGGCGGAAGCAGCGGTGGTGGAAGCAGCGGTGGCGGAAGCAGCGGCGGCAGCAGCGGCGGCGGCTGCGGTTGCGGTGGCGGCCCCGGCGGCGGGTTCGGCGGTGGAAAAGGCGGCCCCGGTGGTGGTTTTGGCGGAGGCTTCGGTGGCGGGTTCGGCGGCGGCTTTGGCGGAGGCTTCGGCGGCGGTCACGGAGGCAAGGGTAGCGGCGGTAACGGTGGTGGCAATGGCGGAGGAAGCGGGCACTAGCAGTCGCCTGTTTCCCGGGTAGGGGGCCCCCGCGCCCTACCCGTCGCTAACGACATGCGTATGCCGTTCGCAGTCCCCCGGCAGCGGCGGTGATGTCTCGATCCCCCGGTCGAGCGTCACCGCCCGAGGCCGGTCGGTATCGGCAGCACCCGCAGGCGGCTCGGCAAAACAGCACGCACCGCCGCAAAGCGCTGACAGACAGTTCCTGCTCTTGCACACGTTTAAAACCAAAACAATCGATCGCGTCGTGCGTGACCGGAACCAAACCGAAACGATTGCCTCATATCAGATTCAACGTTCGATATGAGGGCATCACAACATGCAACGAAACGTCCCCCACTCCATGGCGCGCACGGCCACCGGACTGCTGATGGTCGCCGCTCTGGGCCTCGCATCGCTCGCTCATGCGCAAACTGCGGCGCAAACACCGGCTACGCCTGCCCAGCCGCAGCAGCAAACCCTATCGCAAGCCGCCCCGCCGGTCGATCCCACCTTCTCCGCCTATTCGCTCGCGCAAACCTGCAAGCAGAAAAACGATAACGTCGCACAAGGTCAATGCGTCGGCGCGATCCGCGGCATCATCCACGGCTATCAGTACGGCGTGCTGTTCCTCGGTCAGCGCGCGTCACTGCCGCCCAACGAAACGCAGCGGGTGTCGCTGTGTTTGCGCAATACGCAGGTGTCGTCGATCGTTGATGAATTCGTTGCCGACGCCGCCCAGGTCAACGAAGATTCGCTCAAGCACACGCCCGCTGAAGTCGCCGTTCTAGGTTCCGTGCACATGCACCACGGTTGCAATTAATGACGCCGGCGCAGCGAGCCGCAGCGCCATAAGCGCCGGCTCCACGGCCCGCCGCAATTCGCTAGCGGCAGCTAATGCGCTCACAGCATTTCGAGTGGCCGCTTGCTGCGTGGCGGTTTGAAATAAGTGTCGATAGCAGCGAGTTCATGCGTGTCGAGTTGCAGTTGCGACGCCCGATGGTTGTCGCGCACATGCTCGACGCGGCCCGCTTTCGGAATTGCAAACACGCCGGGTTTTTGCAAGACCCACGCTAGCGCCACCTGAAACACCGAGACGCCTCGTGCGTCGGCGATATCGTCGAGCGGCGAGCGTTTCGGCAGGCGCGCGTGATCGACCGGACTGTATGCCATCGCCGGCATGTTGCGCGCGGCGAGCCACGGCAACAGGTCGAATTCCGGCCCACGGCGCGCGACGTTGTAGAGAATCTGATTGGTCGCGCACGCCTCGCCGCCCGGCGTGGCGACGAGTTCTTCCATATCGTCGGTATCGAAGTTGCTGACGCCCCAGTGGCGAATCTTGCCCGCGCTGCGTAATGCCTCGAATGCCTGGACGGTTTCCGCGAGCGGCACCGAACCGCGCCAGTGCAGCAGATACAGATCGAGCCGATCGGTTTTCAGGCGCTTGAGGCTCTGCTCGCAGGCCGCGATCACGCCGCGCCGGCTGGCGTTATGCGGATACACCTTGCTGACGAGAAAGACCTGATCGCGCAGCCCCGCGAGCGCTTCTCCGAGAAGCGATTCGGTGGCGCCGTCGCCGTACATTTCCGCCGTGTCGATCAGCGTCATGCCCAGTTCGATGCCACAGCGCAGCGCGGCGAGCTCCGAGGTGCGGCGCGCCGGCTGTTCACCCATCTCCCAGGTGCCCTGCCCCAGTTTCGGAATACGCTCGCCGTCGGGCAGGCTCACGCTTGCGATATCGGTCGTCATGCTTTCTCCTCGAAATGACTAAACATAGGGCAACGCGTCCATGTCGATGCGGTGGCGCAGGCGAATCCGCGGCGCCTGATACGGAAATCGTAGGGACGAGTTTAGCGGTTGCACGAGCATCGGATCGAGCACCAGGCAAAAGCCCGCTATAACGGAGCGCGCCGATGTCTTAGAATTGCCGCTTGCCCTTCTTGCGTGAGCCCCATGACCTCTGCCTCGGAAGACCGCTGGCGCGATCTGCGCCCGGACCCGGAAAACGACACGCCGCTGTACCTGCAACTCGCTCGCAAGCTCGGCAGTGCGATTCACGAAAACCGTTGGAACGCGGGCGAGGCGCTGCCCTCCGAGCGCGTGCTGTCCGAAGCGCTCGGCGTATCGCGGATCACCTCGCGCAAAGCCATTGCCCTGCTGGTCGAACAGGGATTGATCCGCCGCACTCAAGGCGCGGGCAGCTTCATCACGCCGCGCTATGAAGATCCGCTTTCGCGTCTGTCGAGTTTCAGCGAAATGCTGCGCCGACGCGGTTTTACGCCGAGTTCGAAGTGGTTGTCGCGAGAAATTTCGCCGGCTAACCGCGATGAGGTGATTCAACTGGGCTTGTCGCCGGCGGCGGCTGTGACCCGGCTGCGCCGCTTGCGCCTCGCCGACGGCATCGTGATGGCGGTGGAGAATTCCACCTTCCCTGCCGCGGTGATTCCCGATCCCCAGGCGATTGGCGATTCGTTGTACACGTACCTGGAAAATCGCGGATTGACGATTGTCCGCGCGCTGCAGCATTTTCGCGCGGTGAACGCGAATGAGGAGATCGCGCAGCAGATGAGCATTGCGCCTAACGAGGCGCTGTTGCTGATCACGCGCGTCGGGTACACGGCGGATCAACGGGCGATCGAGCTGACCGATACCTACTGCCGCAACGATTACTATGATTTCGTGGCGGAGCTGAGGAAGTAAGCACGGTCTTTGCTCGTCGCGGCCATCACAGTACCTTCACTCCCATTTCGCCTCGTGCGCGCCTATCCGAGCCGGTGGCAGCGCAAAATACGCGGGCGTCTCCTCCAGACGCTCAGCCGGCAGAACGCCCAGGACCCGCCCGAACTCCGACTGCACGGTTCCCAGACAATCCCGCACATCGTCGATTGAAACGTCGGGCGCCTTCCAGCCGTCGGGAAGCAATCCGAAGGATTGCAACCACCGTCCGGTCTGCGCGAGCGACACCCTCACGTGCCAGCTCCCGCCTTCGGTGGCTCGCCGCGTCAATGCGGCCATCGCGCCGAACGCAGCCAGATATCCCGTCGCGTGATCCAACGCCTGACAAGGCAGATGCTTCGGCTCATCCCATCCCGCCGCCTCGCGCTCGGTAAAAGCAATCCCGCTCGCGGACTGCACCAGACTATCGAAGCCGCGCCGCCCGGCCCAAGGGCCCTTGTGCCCATAAGCGCAAACCGAGACATAGACGATCCCCGGCCGCACTCGCGCCAGCTCCTCGGGACCGAACCCGCGTGCCGTGAGCGCCCCCGGTCGATACGCCTGCAAAAACACATCGGCGTCGCTAACGAGGCCATTTAACGTTTCCCGGCCAGTTGCATCGCGTAAATCGATCACAGCCGAGCGCTTGCCGCGCCCGTTGTCGATCACCAGCGGCGCAATGTTCGGCAAGTGCGGACCGTTGACCATCAACACCTCGGCGCCATGCTGCGCGAGCGCGCGCCCCGCCACCGGCCCGGCAATGATGCGCGACACATCCAGCACCCGCACGCCCGCCAGCGGCCGCTCCGCGCCGGCCCCGCGCGGCGGCTCGACCGGCGCGTCGCCGATGCGCTCGATCTCGAACAACGGCAGCCCCGCAATCGCTTTCGACTGATCGAGCGCGGCCCACTCGTCGGGCGTGCGAATCAATGCCGCGCACAAACCGGCGTCGGCCAGCGTCTGGTCAAGCGTCGCGCCATCCCAGCCGCGAATCGCCTCGGCCACCGCCGCGCGATCGTTCGCGCAGCCGAGCACCTTCAGCACGCCCTCAAGATGATGCGGAAAGTTGGTGTGCAGTTGAATCCAGCGGCCGTCACGCGTCGCGTAGAAACCCATCACCGGATCGCGCAAAGCGGGAGGCGGACCCTCGTCGATGCGCAGATAGCGCTCGCTGCGAAACGAAGCCAGCGCGCGCCGCATCTCCACGGTGACGTGTTGCCGGCGCCCCGTGCGCAAGCGATGGTATTCGGCAGCCGCAAGGCCGCTCGCGGCGATGGTCGCCGAGGCCAACGCGCCGACCCGATAGACCGATGGCAAACCCGGATCGGTGCCGGGAAGCGAAACGGACCGCAGCGCAGTCGGGTCGCATTGCGCGGTCGTCCAGATATGTTTGAGTGCGAGTTCAGGCGTCATGGTGCTCATGTCGTTCATCTCGTTCGAGTTGGAACAGGAGGAAAGTGAACCGAGTCTAGAATTTCGCCTTGCCGCAATCAATCTTGATTATGATAATCAATATATATTGATTTCTTCGGTTTCTACGCGTTTCCATGCCGCCCTCCCATTCCCTGACCGCGGCCGAGGCCGCCGCCACGCTCGGTATCAGCCTGCCTACGCTGTATGCGTATGTCAGCCGCGGCATGCTGAGCTCATCGCCGGATGCGCATGGCAAGCACCGGCTCTACGATGCCGGCGAAGTGCGGCGGCTCGCCCGGCGCAAGGAAGACGGCAAGCGCGCCGGCAAGGTCGCGCAAAAGGTGTTGGACTGGGGCGTGCCGGTGCTCGAATCGTCGATCACGCTGGTGGCCGACGGCCGCCTGCTGTATCGCGGGCACGACGCCATGGAACTGGCGCGCACGGCATCTCTGGAGGATGTCGCGGCGTTGTTGTGGGAATGCAGTGCGAGGCGTATCGCCGATGCACCGGCCGTCCCGTTCGCCGCCGCGCAGTGGGCCGCGTGGCTCAAGCTCTGGAGCGACAGCACGCCGCTCGACCGCGCGCTCGTGCTGCTGCCGGCCGCCGCCGCGCAAATGCCGCGGGTATGGGCGCTCGGCCGCGACGCGCAACTCGATACCGCCTGCGCGGTCATGCGTTTGCTGGCCGCCGCGATGGTCTCGGCGGCGCCGTCGAACGAACCGCTGCACAAGCAGTTGGCTTCGGCGTGGAACATACGCAACCGTCAGCAAGCGGGGCTGTTGCGCGCGGCGTTGGTGGCCTGCGCGGATCATGAACTGAATGCATCGACCTTCACGGTTCGCTGCATCACGTCGACCGGGACGCATCTGTTCGGCGCCGTGGCCGGCGGTCTGGCCGCATTGGCCGGCCCGCGACATGGTGGCGAAACGGTACGGATTGCCGCGCTGCTCGATGAAGCGTCACGCGCACCCGATCTCGACCGCTATCTGGCGAACCGGCTCGCCCGCCACGAGCACGGCGCGCATGGGCCGGTGCTGTCGGGCTTCGGTCATCCGCTTTATCCGGACGGCGATCCGCGCGCGCGTCTGCTGCTCGGGATGCTCGCCGACTGTGCGCCGGCCCGTTCGCCGTTAGGCGAAGTGCAGGCGATCGCGCGCACGGTGCGCGACACGACCGGCGCGGAGCCGACCGTCGACTTTGCGCTCGTGAGCATCGAACGGGTACTCGGCCTGCCGGCCGGGGCCGCGTTCACGCTGTTCGCGGTCGGCCGGGTAGTCGGCTGGATCGCTCACGCAATGGAACAGACGCGCGACGGCCGGTTGATCCGGCCACGCGCGCGCTATATCGGGGAGGTTGAGGTGGCCGGATGAGGCGCAGCGCACGCCGGCAGCAAAGCAAATGCGGCACGTACCGCCTGCGCCGGGCACAAGCAAATGCATCCGGCACCAGGCACGCCAGCGACACGAGCCGCTGCCATCTTAGCGGCCATGGCCACCACAGTTGCCCGTCACGCCACACCCAACCAGCGCGGCAGCCAGTTCAACATCGGCGAACCGCTCAGCGGCCGCGTTGCAGCGCGTTCCGACCCGCTAGCCAGCGCGAAACGCGCACCGGCCCGCCCCGCGCTGACCCACGCCAGCGCACCGCGCGGCAACTCGATCGATTGCCCCGTTGCCAGCCAGTGATCGCCGTTTTCGCCTTCGACAGTCAGCCAGATCTCGCCCGAGATCACCTTGAAGACTGACGGACGCGCGACACGCCAGGCCGCCGCGGGCTCGTCATGTTCCATTTCGAAAATCCGGACTTCACGCATCGCTTTTCTCCTTCAAAGAAACTTCCTGTTGTACTGATTATTGACGTGCGATCATCGAATACCCATGCACAGTTCCGAACACTTTCATCGGAACTGTTCAGTCGAAAAAACGGACAGTTGGCGGCAACCGCACTTCATCAGCGCGTGCAGCCCGCGCCGCACCGACGGCTCGGCGCTCCGGCGCCCTGGCTGCCCGGCGAAGGAAAAGCACCGCATGAAACTCGAAATCCAACTCGATCGGGAGAGCGGCGTACCGCTCACCGAACAGATCGTCACAGGCATCACCGCCTGGATTCGCTCGCGCACCGCTCACCCCGGCTCAAAGCTGCCGTCGATCCGTCAGTTCGCCGCCGACTACGGCGTGAGCCGTTTTCCCGTGATCGAGGCCTACGACCGGCTGGTGTCGCTCGGCTATGTCGACTCGCGTCACGGCTCGGGCTTCTATGTCGCCGACCGCCAGCCGCCAAGCACACATTGCCAGGGCACCTCGGACCCGCGCCGCGCCGAGGACGAATCGGGGCACATCCTCCAGCAGTTCAACTACCAAACTGAGACGCTCAAGCTCGGCAGCGGCTTCATTCCCGATGCGTGGCGCGACACGGATAGCCTCGCGCAGGCGATCCGCCACGTGTCGCGCACCGACATCGCGAGCATGGTCGATTACGCGACCCCGCTCGGCAATCTGACCTTGCGCGAACATCTGCAAGGCCGGATTGGTCAACTGGGGATTCAGGCGGACGCCTCGCAGATTCTGATCACCAACGGCGCGAGCCAGGCGCTCGATCTGCTGATGCGTTACATGCTCAAAGCCGGCGACACGATGTTCGTCGAGGACCCCGGCTACTACAACCTGTACGGTCTGCTGAAACTGCACGGCGTGAAGCTGATCGGCATTCCGCGCACCCGCAGCGGCCCCGATCTCGATGTGCTGCAGGCACAGTTGCAAGTGCATCGGCCGAAGCTGATGTTCATCAACACGGTGTTCCACAACCCGACCGGCACCACGGTCGCGCCGCCGGTGGCGTTCCGGCTGCTGCAACTGGCGCGCGAACACGGTTTCACGATCATCGAAGACGACATCTACGCCGACTTCCAGGCCGACGTCACCGACCGTCTCGCGACGCTCGACCAGCTCGAACATGTGATTTACGTGGGCGGTTTGTCGAAGACGCTGTCGTCGTCGTTGCGGATCGGCTGCGTGGTGGCGAGCCACGCGATCATCAAGGATCTGGTCGACATCAAGATGCTGACGAGCATCGGCGGTTCGCGCTTTGCCGAGGCGGTCGCCGTGTCATTGCTGGAGCGCGGCGCGTACCGCAAGTATCTGGAACGACTGCGCCGCCGCATGCGCGACGCGCTCGGCTCGACCATTCAGACACTCGAAGACGCCGGCTGGGATCTGTTCGAAAAGCCTGTCGGCGGCAAGTTCGTGTGGGCGCGTGTGCCGCACGTCGACAACGCCGAACGGCTGGTGGCATGCGGCGCACCGCTCGGCGTGACAGTGGCGCCCGGCAGCTATTTCCGGCCGAACATGGAAGTGAGCCCGTGGACCAGGATTCACGCCGCGTTCGGCAATGACCCGCGTGCGCAGGCATTTTTCCGTGCTGCTGTGGCGTTGCCTCCCTCGGACTGACTTCGTCATCTTGCCTTCGCACTGAACGCATAGCCGCTGCGCCGGGCCACGCTTTTCCCTAGAATAGCGAGTCCCAGCCCGTCCCTGCGCGCCTAGCCGCCCTCCATGTCCACGCCGCCGATCCTGCCCGCCTCCGTCCCCGCCGCCCCCGCCGCCACTTCGGGCCCCTCGGCCCGCTCGCTCACCGTGATGCTGTGGCTCGTCGCCACCGGCTTCTTCATGCAGACGCTCGACTCCACGATCGTCAACACCGCGCTCCCCGCGATGGCGACGAGCCTCGGCGAGTTGCCGTTGCGTATGCAATCGGTGGTGATCGCCTACTCGCTGACGATGGCGGTGATGATCCCGGTGTCCGGCTGGCTCGCCGACAAACTCGGTACGCGGCGTGTGTTCTTCAGCGCGATCCTCGTGTTCACGGTCGGCTCACTGCTGTGCGCCAACGCGCATACCCTGAATCAACTGGTGATCTATCGCATCGTGCAAGGCGTGGGCGGGGCGATGCTGTTGCCCGTTGGGCGGCTCGCGGTGCTGCGTACCTTTCCGGCGGAACGCTATTTGCCGGCCTTGTCGTTCGTGGCGATTCCCGGACTGATCGGACCGCTGATCGGCCCGACGCTCGGCGGCTGGCTCGTAAAAATCGCTTCGTGGCACTGGATCTTTCTGATCAACGTGCCAGTGGGCATCGTGGGTTGCATCGCCACATTCATCTTCATGCCGGATAGCCGCAACGAGCACACCGGCAAGTTCGATCTGAAAGGCTATCTGCTGCTGATTTTCGGCATGGTGGCGATTTCATTCGCGCTCGACGGCCGCACGGAGTTTGGCATCCAGCACGCCACCGTGCTGGTGCTGCTGATCCTCAGCCTCGCCTGCTTCGTCGCCTACGGTTTGCACGCCGTACGCGAGCCCGCGCCGATCTTCCCGCTCGATCTGTTCAAGATCCACACCTTCAGCGTCGGCCTGCTCGGCAATCTGTTCGCACGGATCGGCAGCGGCGCGATGCCGTATCTGATTCCTCTGCTCCTGCAGGTGAGTCTCGGCTATAGCGCCTTCGAAGCCGGCATGATGATGCTGCCGGTGGCGGCTGCGGGCATGGCGGCCAAGCGCCTTGTCACGACGCTGATCGTCAAATACAGCTACCGGCGCGTGCTGATCGTCAACACGGTGCTGGTTGGCCTAACCATGGCGAGCTTCGCGCTCACCAGCGCCGGCCAGCCGCTGTGGCTGCGGCTCGTGCAACTGGCGTTCTTCGGCGCGGTCAACTCGATGCAGTTCACCGCGATGAACACGCTCACGCTCAAGGATCTCGGCACCGGCGGTGCGAGCAGCGGCAACAGCCTGTTTTCGCTGGTGCAGATGCTGTCGATGAGCCTCGGCGTGACGGTCGCCGGCGCGTTGCTTGCGACCTTCACCGGCCTCCTGCCGCGCGTGACGGCCGCCAACTCCCTGCCCGCGTTCCATGCGACGTTTATATGAACGCGTCCCGTTTGCAACAGTTTTCGTGTGTTCAGACAGACAGGATGGGCTGCAACTTTATATCCGGCCTTGTTGCAGCGGTATTG